>JAKZVK010000890.1:0-3758 GCA_047516085.1 Bryobacterales bacterium | reverse complement strand
GCCCGAACGGATCAAAGCCGACATCGTTCGGCTGGTGGACGAGGCGATCGGCCTGCCACCGGACCACGTCGAATTGGTTCCGCCTCAGACGGTCCCCAAGACTTCCAGTGGCAAGATTCGCCGGTTGGAGTCGCGCGCCCTTTATGAGAGCGGTCAACTGGGCGACACGGCCAAGCCGCCTTGGCTGCAAGTGGCGCGGCTGTGGATGGAGAATGCGGGCACGTGGGCTGCACATGGGTTGCGCGGCGGAGCCGGCCGAACCCTGGCCTTCCTCGATTCGGTTGGAAAGCAAAAGATGGCGCTGGCGGGAGGGCTGCTGGCCCGGTTGTCACCCAGTCAGAGAATCGCCGCTGCGATCGTGCGTGGGACCGCGGGTTTGCTGAGCCGCGTTGCCCATGTTGAGGTACAGTCGAACCACGGCGAGTCCGGCGCGCCTGTGCTGTTCGTGGCCGGCCGTGCGGGAACCAATGATGCTCTGCATTTGCTGAGTGCGCTTCCGGGGCCCACAGTGCTGGCGGGCGAGCAAGGACTGCGGTCGCTAGCCTGGGCCATGGCCTTCCTACTCGAGCCGCTGCTGATTCGGCAGGAAGATTTCGGCCCAGGGAACGCCACCCTGCGCCAGGATGTACAGCATGCCTTGGAAGGCGGCTGCTCGGTGCTGTTACTCTCCGACGCGCCCGCGGCCGGCGGACCGTCGCGCAGCCGCTTCCGCCTGGAGCCCATCCAAGCCGCCGGAGACGCCGGTTCCCCTATCGTGCCTGTCCACATTGGCGAGGAGGCTCTGGAGTCCACGGCAAACAACGGAGGCCGTCGCCGACAACGGGTCTCCGTGAAGGTCGGGCGTCCCCACGCTTTCTCGAACAACGGTCTGCACAGCGATCTACATGACGGGGACCTAAACGGCGCCGCACAACTCCGCGACGAGCTACGGCGAGAGATCGCCCAATTAGCGCGTCAAACTGCGCACGACCAGGAGCTGAAGCCCTCGCAAGCTTCCCATGATTGATCTCGACACACTGCTCAGAATCCTGGGCTGCTTCATGGTCGGCGCGATTCCCTTCTCCGTCCTGGCGATGATGGGGAGCGGCATCGACATTCGTACCGTCGGCTCCGGCAACCCGGGCTTCAACAATGTCCTGCGCGTGAGCAAGCCGCGGGCCGTGGTGGCTCTGATCGGCGACTTGGGCAAAGGGTACCTGGCGGTGTGGCTGTTCTTGCAGCCCGGCGACCCGGAAGCGTACGCGTGGTTGTTTAGCTTCGTCGCGGTCTTCGGGCATTGCTATACGCCTTTTCTCAAGTTCCGTGGTGGGAAGGGCATTGCCACCTCTGCGGGCGTCATGCTAAAGCTATTCCCGCAATGGGCCGCACCGTCCCTGGCCGTGTTTGTCGCCGTGCGGCTGTTGGGGAGCCGCCTGAAGTGGAAGGAAGCGGGGATGGTCGCCTCCCTTTCGAGCTGGATCTTCTTCGCCATCATGATGAGCGCTACGGTGGGCGGAATACACACGCAGAACGCGCTCTTGATGACCGTCTTCCTGGCTTGGCGGCACAAGCAGAATTTTCAGAACCTGTTTGCGGGATCGTAGGTTGCTCCAGCGTTGAGGATGAAGGCGCGCGTTGCTGAAGTTGGCTATGCGGCCGGACGAATGCGGCTTGGCGGCCTTCCATGGGGACTCGTGCGCGCTCAACGCAGGCTGACGCCTGCGGCTCCGAGTGGCAGTTCGCAGCGCCATTTCTTGTTCGCGCACGCGCGGTCCTTACCTGGCACCGGTGACAAGCGATCAGCGACAGCGCGTTCAGGCATCCCCGACAGCTCGGGTGCGCGAGAGTTGCCGCCGGGTGGCTGAGCAGGCCCGGTACGTCTCAATCAACGACGGTCGTCTCGCCGCGTACGCCCAGAACTTGCCCCTCTCTGAGATCGCCAAACCGGGCTTCGACCCGAACCACCACTACCTCGACCACGGCGACGACACGGCCGCCTTCATCGTGACACTCGATAGCATCAACTTCGGCTCGGGGTACTTCCCTGCCCTCGAAAAGCGGCCCGGGTTGTCCGGCTACTTCACGATCGCGTCTTCGCTCAATGACTGCTTCCAAGAACGGGGACCGCTGTCGGCTCGGGACCTCCGTGAGATCTCGCCGGAGCGTTGCACGTCGTTGTTTGGTCAGGATCCTTCCAATGCGACGGTCGCTGAGCTGATGGGGTTGTTTGCGAAAGCGCTTAATGACTTGGGCCGATACCTGCAGGAGCGCTTCGACGACAGTTTCACCAAACTCGTCCTGGCAGCCGACAGCTCGGTGGATCGGCTGATCGCGATCCTTGCCGAGATGCCGCTGTTTCGAGATGTCGAAACTTACGACGGTTCCGACGTCGCTTTCTATAAGCGTGCGCAGCTCATGGCGGCGGACCTAGCGCTGGCGTTCGAGGAGAGGGAGCCCGGACGTTTCGACGATCTGTCGAAGCTGACGATGTTCGCGGACAATCTGGTGCCGCATGTACTGCGAGTGGACGGCGTCCTGCGATACGACGCGGCTCTGCTAGAGGCGATCAATGCCGGCGACTTGATCGCGCCGGGTTCGAAGCAGGAGGTCGAAATCCGGTCCTGTTCGTTGCAGGCGGTCGAGAAGATCGTGGAGGAGTTGCGGCCCACCGGGCGCGCCGTGACAGCCATGGAACTCGACTACTTCCTGTGGAATCGCGGGCAGCAGGCAGAGTACAAGGCGCAGCCGCGGCATCGGACGAGGAGTGTGTTCTACTGAGGAACCGCAAGCAACGTTTTCATGCACCAGCCCACGCGCGCCGCCTTCTACGACTTCGATGGGACGCTCGTCTCGAGCAACGTCGTCACCCGCTACGCGCACTTCGCGAGAAACCACCCGTCGCGGCTCGAAGCCTGGCGGCGATACGGCAAGCTCCTCGCCACGGTCCCGGTGTGGATCGGCCTCGACATGTATTCCCGGCGGCTGTTCAACGAGGTTTTCTACCGCGAGTATCGGGGTCTCTCGGAAGATTGGCTGCGAAAAGAGGCCGAGCGCTTGTTTGAAAACGAAATCCGGCCCAAGGTCTTTCCCGGCGCTACGGCATGCCTCGACGCCGACCGCCGCGCGGGCTACCGCTTGGTTTTGGTTAGCGGCGGGCTCGACTTCGCCATCGCCCCTGCCGTGCGTCACTTCGGTTTCGACGATGTGATTGCGAACCGGCTGGTCTACGAGAACGGCATCGCCACGGGGCAGATAGCTCCACCTCTCCTGGCGGAACAAGCCAAGGTGGAGGCGATTCGATCCTACTGCCGCCAGTATAATGTGGAAACCGCGCAGTCCAAGGCCTACTCCGACAGCTTGTCGGACTTGCCGATGCTCGAAGCGGTGGGGATTCCCGCCGCCGTCAATCCCGAGCGGCGGTTACGGCGCGTGGCCGCCGAGCGTGGCTGGCCGATTCTGGATTTGAAGAGCTAGGAGCCCATTGTGAAAGTAGCGTCTTTCCGCATGTCCGTTCTGATACGCCCGTGTGTTGTGGCGGGCCGAACGGGCGGGCACGGCATGCCGTGCCCCTACATTTCGACCAGCGCCGCTCTCGCTTGTGCCACGGGCAACTAGCCCAGACGGCGATTTCGTCCTCGCATCGCAAAACCATGGCGACCCAAGTCGAATCCATCCGCGTGACCTCCGACTTTGAATTCGGCGACCCCACGCCCAACGCCGTCGGACGCAACGCTTTGGTCCCCACCGACGGCTGCGTCGTTCACCTCGAAGAGCGCTCC
>JAKZVK010000889.1:0-3168 GCA_047516085.1 Bryobacterales bacterium | reverse complement strand
CAGCCAACCGCAAGCCCGGAGGCGGACGTCGTTCGCAGCTAGTCGGGGCCCGGCGGCGCGGGTCATCTCGGTCGGCAGTTAGGTCATGAACCTCACCAGAACGGCCATCCAGCGGCCGGTCACCGTGTTTATGTTCGTCATAGCGGTGATCCTGTTCGGCGTCGTTTCGCTTGACCGCCTGCCGCTCAACCTGCTGCCGGAAATCTCCTACCCCTCCCTCACCATCCGCACCGAATATCCCGATACCGGCCCGGTTGAGATCGAGTCGCTGGTGACGCGCCCGATCGAAGAGCAGGTGGGCGTCGTCCCCGGCCTGCGCCGGCTTAGCTCCACGTCGCGCTCGGGGGAGTCGGAAGTGGTGCTCGAGTTCGCCTGGGACACGAACATGGACCTGGCGAGCCTCGACGTTCGCGAGAAGCTCGACTTGATCGTCCCGCCCGAGGATGCGGAGAAGTCCGTCATCCTGCGCTTCGATCCCTCTTATGACCCGATCATGCGGGTCCAGCTCTTCGGCGAGCAGAGCCTCAGCCGCCTGCGCTATCTAGCCGACAAGGACCTCAAGCAAGGGCTCGAATCGACCGAGGGCGTTGGGGCGGTGAAGGTGGCCGGCGGCCGCGAAGAGCAGATTCATGTCGAAATCGACGAGCAGCGGCTGGCCGAGCTGGGCGTGCCGATCACGGAAGTCACCAACATCCTTAGACAGGAAAACCTCAACCAGGCCAGCGGGAGCCTGTACGACCAAGACGCCCGCTACATGGTGCGCATGCTCAACGAGTTCGACTCGGTGGATGAGATCGAGCGCATCATCATCCGTGACGACGATGGGCGCAAGCTCGTGCTGGGCGATCTCGCCCGGGTCTGGCGCGGAACCAAGGAACGCGAGATCATCACCCGGCTCAATGGCAAAGAAAGCGTCGAGCTGGCCGTCTACAAGGAAGGGGACGCCAACACGGTCAATGTGTCGGAGGCCGTGCAGGCCAAGCTAAAGGCCCTGACCGGCGCGCCCCTGTTCCCCAAGGATGTCTCGTACGAAGTCGTCTTCGACCAGGCGTCGTTCATCGCCGACTCGGTCAACAACGTGTTGACGGCGGCCGTCATCGGCGGCGTGCTGGCCATCATCATCCTGTATATCTTCCTGCGCGACCCCCGCAGCACGGTGATCATCGCGGTTTCGATCCCGATTTCGATCATGGCGACGTTCGCGCTGATGTATCAGACCGGCATCACGCTCAACATCTCGTCGCTCGGTGGGGTGGCGCTCGGCGTCGGCATGCTGGTCGATAACTCGATCGTCGTCCTCGAATCGGTGCATCGCCAGAGGAGGGCGGGCGGCGCGCTGGCGGAGGCCGTTTACCGCGGCACGAAAGAAGTCGGCATGGCGGTTACAGCGTCGACGTTGACGACGGTCGCGGTGTTTGTGCCGCTAGTGTTCGTCGAAGGCATTGCCGGGCAGCTCTTCAAAGACCAAGCGCTCACGATCACCTACTCGTTGTTGGCGTCGCTGCTGGTGGCCCTGACGGTGATCCCGATGCTGCTGGCGCTACGGGTGGACCAGGGCGCGCTGGAAGCAGACGAGGCCGAGAGTGAGGAGGGACAAACCGAGAGCGCGCCGGTGAGGGCCTACTCGGTCGTCTATCGCGACGCCCTGTGGCTGGGTCGCGGGATCTTTCGTTTTCTCTTCGTGGACCTCGTCGTTCTCGTGTTCACCGACATACGGAGGGGACTGCGTGCCCTCGGGCGCGGGCTGCTGTTTGTGATCAACCCGGCGCTGGGGCTGTTCGAGCGCTGGTTCGAGGGGTTGACCGAGACCTATTCGCGCGCCCTGCGCTGGTCGCTGAGCGAGAAACCGCTCGTCTTTGCGATCGTGATCGGCTTGGTCGGGCTCTCGGCGATCGCGTACCCTTACCTGGGCGCCGAGTTGATTCCGCCCCTGGCGCAGGGGGAGTTCTCGTTCGAGATCGAGTTTCCCGATGGGACGCCGATCGAGACCACCGACCGTGTCCTGGCCGGGATCGAGTCCCGTGTGCGGGAAATCCAGGAGATCCAAACGGTCTTCTCGGGCGTGGGTGGCAGCAACAAGAATCAGTTCTCACGGTCCGCCGTCGAGGAGCACATCGGCCAGCTACACATGGTGATGAGAGACCGCCAGGACCGCGTGGCCGAGGAGCGCACCATCGAGCGGATCCGTCAGGAGTTGAGCCGCTATCCCGAGATCACCTACCTCTTCTCGCGGCCCACGCTGTTCAGCTTCAAGACGCCGGTAGAGGTCGAGATCTTCGCGTTCGACTTGGCGGCCCAAAGCGAAGCGGCGGAGCTGGTGGCCGCGAGACTGGAGCAGATCGAGGGCCTGAGCGACATCCAGACCACGACCAGGCGGGGCAGTCCCGAGATCCAGGTGCGCTTTCGCCGGGACGTGCTGGCGCGACTGGGCCTCGACGAAACCCGTATTTCCGAGATCTTGCGCAACAAGATCCGCGGCGAGGTCGCTTCCCGCTACCGCGAGGAAGAGAAGCAGATCGAGATCCTCGTGCGCGCCGACGAAAGCCATCGCGACACCATCGCCGATCTCAGCAACCTGATCATCAACGACCAAGGCGGCCGCAACAACAATACCGGCGGGCAGGGGAACCAGCCCGGCAGTCAAGCGGCGCAGCAGAACACCCAAAACCAGAACACCGCTTCGGGCGACGAGGACGATGAGGAAAACCAAGCCGCCTCGCAGGAGCCGGCCGAGCAGCAGACAGCGCGGACAATCCCCATCCGCCTGGGCGCCGTTGCCGACATCAAGGTCGGCCGCGGGCCTGCCGAGGTGCGCCGCATCCGCTCGCAGCGCGCCGCGGTGGTTTCGGCGAACCTCAGCGGTAGAGATCTGCAGAGCGTGGCCGCGGAGATCCGGGCCGCGCTGGACGAGTTGCGCGGCGAGGTCCCCATCAACACCGTGATCGGCCTCGGCGGCCAGAACGAAGAGCTCGAAGAATCGTACGGCAGTTTGCAGTTCGCGCTCGGGCTGGCCATCTTTCTGGTCTACCTGGTGATGGCCTCGCAGTTTGAATCGCTCATCCATCCGTTCGTGATTCTGTTCACCGTGCCCTTGGCGCTGGTGGGCGTAGTTCTGTCCCTGGCCCTGACCGGGACGACGATCAGCGTGATCGTGCTCTTGGGAGTGAT
>JAKZVK010000888.1:0-6048 GCA_047516085.1 Bryobacterales bacterium | reverse complement strand
CGGCTCGGTTGCTTTCGCCTCGCCTCGTGGCGAGAAATGCAGGCTCATCTTAGTCTGCTACGCGGGAAGCCGGGAGTCAAGATCGCTGTATATTGCCTTCCCAGTGAGTCATCGCTTGGCGCTGAACTCACTATTCCGCATGCCGAAACGCCAATAGATGACTAGGCCGATCGCCAACCAGACCACAAAGCGCACCCAGGTCTCAAGCGGCAAGCCCAACATCAGCAGAAAACAAGCGGCCATCGAGATCAACGGAATCAACGGCACGGCGGGCACTCGGAAGCTGCGGCGGCGTTCGGGCTGCGTCTTTCTCAACAAGATCACGCCCGCTGAGACCACGATAAACGCGAACAGAGTCCCGATGCTCGCCAAGTCGGCGAAGGTGCCGATGTCCCAGACGCCCGCCGGGATACCGACGAACAGGCCGGCGACCCAGGTGCTAATGTGCGGCGTCTTGAAACGCGGATGGACGGAGGAGAACGCGCGAGGCAGCAGCCCGTCGCGAGACATGGCGAACCAGATGCGTGCCTGGCCGTATTGGAAAACCATCAGCGACGAAGCCATGCCCACCACCGCGCCCACGCCCACGATGCGGCGGATCGAATCGAAACCCAGTTCCTTCAGCGCGCCCACCACCGGGGCGGCATTGCCAAGCCGCTGCCAGTTCATAACACCCGTCAGCACTAGCGCCACCGCCACGTAGAGCACGGCACAGGCCACGAGCGTCCCCACGATGCCGATGGGCATATCGCGCTGCGGGTTGCGGCACTCCTCGGCCGCGGTCGAAACGGCATCAAAACCGATGTAGGTGAAGAAGACGATCGCCGCGCCGGTGAGCAGCCCTTGAAACCCGTTCGGCAGGAAGGGCGTGTAGTTCGCCGTGTCCACTGCGCTCGCCGTGCCGACGACGAAGATCAGGATCGCCGCCACCTTGATCAGGACCATGGCGTTGTTGGCCTTGGCGCTCTCGCGAATGCCTCTCACGAGCAGCGTGGTGATAACCATGAGAATGAGAAAGGCCGGCAGGTTGAACCATGCCCCGGTCCACTCACCCCCTTCGATCGGCGGACGGCTCAACTCCTCCGGGAGCCGGAACCCGAACAAGCTGTCGAACAGGTCGTTGAGATACGCCGAGAACCCGACCGCCACCGCCATATTCGACACGGCGTATTCGAGGATCAAGTCCCAGCCGATGATCCAAGCCACCAGTTCGCCGAGCGTTGCGTAGGCGTAGGTATAGGCGCTGCCGGCGACGGGGATCATCGACGCCAGCTCGGCGTAACAGAGAGCCGCGAAGCCGCACACGATGGCCGTCAGCAAGAACGAGAGCGCGATACCCGGGCCGGCGCCCGGGCGGCCGTAGGTCGAGACGACGTCGCTGCCATACAGCAGCAGATCGAGCACCGGCGCCTTCAGGATCGAAGGCACCGTAACGGTTTCACCCGCGGCCGCCGTGCCGGTCAGCACGAAGATGCCGGTGCCGATCACGGCGCCGATCCCCAGGCCGATCAGGCTCCACGGCCCGAGCGATCGTTTCAGCCTGTGCCCTGGTTCCTGGGACTCCTCGATCAGCCGATCGATGCTCTTGGTTTGGAAGAGCTGTTTCATGAGGTGGTGAGTCGCGGCCTCGTTTTACGCTCGGCTACGCGCCACACCTAGAGGCATGACCGGCCTTGGCGGTCTCCGGCACGGCATGCCGCTGAGCTGTCCAAATCAGCGGAGGCGGGCCTTGTTGGACAGGTCAAATCCCTTGGTTTGCATCAACCGTCGCGCCACGAGCAGGCCAGACCCCTGTTTACAGTGGTGCAATGCGGGATGCTCTGCATCGGTTGTAGCTGCCCGACAAGTTGTGGCTTCTCCATCGCCCGTTTCAGGGCTCGCCGTCTCTTTGAGACGTTTCCTAGGGTTCCGCCGAGGACAGCTTCACCCCTTATAGTTGACTCCGCAGTGGTCATGGGTAGAGGGTTGTCCAAAGCTCGTCGGCCTTGTGGATCTGTGGATATCGACGCCCTACCAGTGGCATGCTGTTGCGGCAACCGGCATCCCGCTACTACGAATGTGCACCCTTGCCAGTGGATGGCTTAGCCTAGCTTTTCGAGCAACGGGATCCGGCTTGGTTTCAAAACGAATTCTCAGATGGTGTCCGAGATTCGCGTCTCAGGACTCTACCATAAGGCGTTCGCGTAAACCAAGTCTGCTAGGCTAACATCCAACGCCGCTTCGCGGCTGGGATTCGGTGGGCTCGTGGACCGAGGTCAAAGGAAGACTCCTTGGCCACTCCGGACCGACGACCCCCTTGTTGCCGCACGCGGGCACGGCATGCCGTGCCTCTACATTTTGATCAGTGCCGTTCTTGATCTCGCAACGGGCTGCTGGGGAACAAAGCGGGCCGAGGACGCTACGCCTTAGGGTGGCTGCGGTCGTACACTTCCATCAGATCCTTCAACGAAAGCTGCGTGTACTTCTGCGTCGTCGAAAGGCTGGCGTGGCCGAGCAGCTCTTGGATGGCGCGCAGGTCCGCGCCGTCGCTGAGCAGGTGCGTCGCAAAAGCATGCCGCAGCGCGTGCGGATGAAGCGTGGGGTCGCCGGAGAACAGTAAGGCGTACCGCTTCACAATGCGTTCGACGCTGCGGGCGGTCAAGCGACCCCCGCGCTGGTTGAGAATCAGCGCCTGCTGCTTCCCATCGCCGCGGACTTGTAGATACGCGTCCAGAGCTTCGGAGGCGCGCCCGCCAAAGGGGACGAGCCGTTCCTTGCGTCCCTTGCCGCGCACGCGGATCCAGCGCTCGTTGCGATCGAAATCGTCGAGGTTGAGCCCAACCAGTTCACCGACGCGCAAGCCGGAGCCGTACAGCAACTCGAAGATCAAACGATCGCGCCGCGAAGCGACGCGCTTGCTGCCGCTGTCGTCCACGCCGCCGTCCGACACCTGCCCGGTCGGGGCCGAATCGACGATCGAATCGATCAGCGTGTTGGCCTCGTCGGGGGTCATCACGGCCGGCAGGGTTTGGGGTGTTTTCGGCATCGAGACGAGCTTGGCCGGGTTCGTGGCCACCTGTCCCTCGCGAACCAGGAACTTGAAGAACGCCCGTAGCGCCGAGAGCTTGCGCGACACCGAGCGGTTCGAGTTGCCGCGCTCGAAGCAGTCCGCCATGAATTCGCGGATCAGCAGCGGGTCGATCGCCGCCGGGGCCGGGGGATGCTCGCCGGGCGGTGCGCAGTAGGTGACGAACTGGTCGAGATCCGAACGGTAGCTTCGCAGAGTGTAAGGGGAGAAGTTCGCCCGCGCGAGCGAATCGAGAAAGAGGCCGGTTTCGCGTCCCAGCTCGCTGCTGGGGTCCGAGGCGGGCATCGCCTTATTGGGCAACGCCTTACTGGGCAACCGGGGCATGTTGTTCGAGGAAGCGCTCGAGCTGTTCAAGGCCGACTTCGCACTGACGCCGGCGCCGGCCTTTCCTGTCACGCCGAAAGCGCTGTTGCTCCTCCGGGGGTAACGGAGGCAGCAGATCGAACGTGATGTTGGCTGGTTGGTAGTTATCGGGGTTCGCGCCGGAGATGTAGGCGGCCAAGGCCCCGTGAGCGCTTTCCCGAGGCCATACCAGCGGCTCCAAGCCCTCAGCCGTGCGCGCCGCGTTCCAGCCGGCCATTAGGCCGGTAGCCATCGATTCGACGTAACCCTCGACCCCGGAAATCTGGCCCGCGAAGAACAGGTTTGGATGCGTACGCAAGGCCAGCGACGGCGTCAGCAGCGCGGGCGCGTTGATGTAGGTGTTGCGATGAATCTGCCCGTAGCGCAAGAACTCGGCCTGCTCGAGGCCCGGAATCATCCGTAGGATGCGTTTCTGCTCGCCGTATTTCAAATGGTTCTGAAAGCCGACCACGTTGTACGATCCGGCACGCAGGTCCTCTTGCCGAAGCTGCACCACCGCGTAGAACGATTGCCCAGTCACGGGATGCCGCAGCCCCACCGGCTTCATCGGTCCGAACCGCAGTGTGTCGACGCCGCGCCGCGCCAACTCCTCAATGGGCAAGCAACCTTCGAAGTAGTTGGGGTTGTCGAAGTCGTGCCCCCGGTGCTGCTCGGCCTCGGTCAGCGCCTGGTAGAACCGCTCGTACTGGTCTCTGGTGAAAGGGCAGTTGATATAGTCATCGCTGCCATCGATCGACTGTCCGTAGCGCGACGCGCGGAAGGCCACGCTCATGTCGATCGTCTCCGCGTCGACGATGGGGCTGATCGCGTCGTAGAAGAACAGCCGCTCGCTGCCGGTCACTTCAACGATTGACTGCGCCAGCCGGTCGCTCGTCAACGGCCCGCTGGCCACGATCACAACATCGTCCAACGGGAGCGACTCGACCTCTTCGCGAACGATCTCGATCAGCGGCTCGCGTTCCATCGCCTCGCCGACACGCGCCGAGAACGCCTCGCGGTCAACGGTCAACGCGTTGCCGCCGGGGACGCGCGCCTCGGCCGCCGCCCGCATGGAAAGAGCGCCCATACGCCGCAACTCTTGCTTCAGCAACCACGGTGCCGAATCAGGCTTCTCGCTTTTGAGGGAGTTGCTGCACACCAACTCCGCCAGCCCCTCAGTCTGATGCGCGGGGGTCATCACGGTAGGGCGCATCTCGTACAGCCGGACGCGGTTACCCAGCCGCGCAAGCTGGTAAGCCGCCTCCGGGCCCGCCAGCCCGCCGCCAATTACGTGAATGGTAGATCCGGTCATCTCATCCTCAGACGCCTGCTGAGAATCGTTAGCCCTTGGGAACCATTATAGGTTTGCGTGCTGGGGCCGACGCTCGAGGTGTCGTCTCCCCTGCGCCGCAGTGCCTACCGCGAATGGATCCGCGGCCTTCTGACCGCCGGCGGGTGCGGTCAACCGCACGAAAAAGTTAATGCAGCGAGAACGCGACGGAGTATACTTGATGCATCGAGAACGCTCGGGGTCAGATGTCCGAGACCGGCCGCCCCGCGAAGAGCAGCAAAAACGGGGTCCGGAGCCGTTTCGACCCCTTTACAAGCGCCTCAAAGTTCCGTATGATGGGGAGCGAAGCAATAAAACATCTTGCGACAGTTATGTTTTATTGAGGCAGTCCGCCACCCATGAGGGTCAGGCACACAAGGAGGAGCATGGCTGAGAAGAAGAAACTGACTCAGGCGCAAGTCGTTGCTGCGCTTGCCGAGAAGACCGATACAAGCAAGAAGGACGTCAAAGGGATGCTGGAAGCTCTCGCCGACCTAGCGGTCGCAGAGACCAAGCGGAGCGGTGTTTGCATCATCCCGGGCATCGGGCGGTTGGTCCGCTCGGACCGCAAAGCCCGCCTTGGGCGCAATCCGGCGACCGGCGAAACCATCAAGATCCCCGCCAAGAAGGTGGTCAAGTTTCGGCTGGCCAAAGCGGCGAAGGACGCCATCGTCCCGCCGAAGAAGTAAGCCTGCCGGGGGGAAACGAAAAGCCCCATCCAGCCACTGTGCTGGATGGGGCTCTATTCAACCCTCTGTGCCCGGGGCGGCTCACGCCTGCAACGGCGACCGCCTGCTGGTACGCTCTCGCTAGCTGGCGGACGAGGACGGGTGAGGCTCTTCTTTCTTTTCCTCCGCCTTCGCGGTGGTTTTGTCCGCCCCCTTCAGGGCGCTCTTGAACTGCCGGATACCGTCGCCGATCCCCTTGCCGATCTCGGGAATCTTCTTCCCGCCGAAGATCAGGACAGCGATCAGCAAGATGATAATCAGTTCCTGCACGCCCAGAGTGGGAATGAATAAGCCCAAAGGTACGTACGGAACGGTGAGTAGTGCCATGTGGCCTCCTGCTGCTTCATTGTAGGGGCAGGTGGAAAGGGCCGTCAAGACGGCCCCGAGTGGACGCTCCGTGACAGAGGCTCTGAGCGGCCTCCCAGTGCGCCGTCTCCGCCGCGGGCGTCAGTGGACCCAGCGGTCTCCGCCGCCCCGATCCCGTTTCTTCATATAGACTTGGAACTTGCGCCGGGCGCGTCGCAACTGCCACTGGCGATACGACCCCAGCCAGTCGATATCGAGCACGCCCGGGCGGTGGC
>JAKZVK010000887.1:0-2628 GCA_047516085.1 Bryobacterales bacterium | reverse complement strand
CCTTAGGGCGTTGCGGCTTTCGTGGCGGCCAGCTGTGCTTACAGCGTAGGCACACGTAAGCTGGACTTCGGATAGTGCGTGCCAGCACGAGGGTGACCCACCCCCTCAGTTTACTCCGGTTAAATGGATACCCCAGAAAGGGAGTTATGGGACGGCGAGACACGGCGCAGGATCCCGCGCCGTCACCGGGGGCCGCGGCGCGCAAAATGGACGGCCACAGCCCATCGCCCTCGCGGACCCGGACGGGCCCCCGGCCGTGACGCCGCCGCCCGCTCCCCGACATCCCCCCGCCTTGAGTAGGGGTCGGCTTTAGAGTCCGGGGGGGACTGTACTGCTTTCCGCGGCCAGTTGCTTTACATAGAGGGCCGGCTGGACACGACTGCCCCCAACTACCAATCGTGCCGTAGCGGGCCGAGTGTGTCACCCGCAAGGCCGGAGCGAAAGCGGAGGACGGCGCATCCGTGGACACGCCAGGCTCGTCCAGGCGATCTGGTCTGTTTTTGGTGTGGGTGTTGCTGTCTCGGTAACAGCCGTTGGTGGGAACACTGGAGGAAAATCAGCCGGCCTGATGATAAATCTCCCCACTCGTTTCCATTATTTTCACGTTTAGGTCGGCCGTTTTTTCAGCTTGTGAGAACCAGAGATGAACAGGCCATCGGCCTGTACGTACCTGCTGATCTTATTAATTGTTTTGTACTACATGTACTGTGAGGGTGTTTACCCGATAATTCTGCGCCGTAAGTGAGGGTGTTTACCCGGTAATTAGCCTCAAAATAGTGAGGGTGTTTATCCGATGGAAAACTCTTAAAATAACAAGGTTTTGTGGAAAGCCACGCCCCAGGCGCGCGTTACCGTCGACGGACGGTTGGCTGGAGTGATGCCAGGCGTGCGCGGTTCCTGGGGCCATTCTCGAGCCCTTAGCGGTGGGCCGCGCTGGTGCCCTAGACGAGAGATGCGCTCAGACGCGGACAGGCGTTCACCGAGGGTAAACCGATGCCGGCTGGAACCGGCCAGCTGCTATTCCACGAGCCGTAGTTGCGACGGTGCGATACGCGGCGGCGACTGCGAGAGCAGCAACGCGCCTTTAACCGTCTGGTAGTGCAGGTCCGGCCAAGCCATCTTGATTTTTTTCAGCTCCCGCAGAGAGTCCTTGCGGAAGTCACGGACGGTGAATCTCTCGGTCGCCTTGGCCGGGTCCGCGCCGAATTGGCGGTAGAGCTGCTTCCAGGACAGGCACAGCGGAGCCTTAAGCGCGAACGTCCGGTACGTGAGCCAGAGGTAGAGGTCGAGGCCGAGCGGCGACCGCTTCACCGCCTTGAGGATGTGCAGGTCGATCGGTACAGGGTGCGCAATGATCTCGTTGAAGAATTCTTCCCCGAGCCGGATCGTGCTATCCCACAACACGGGCGCGTCCGGCCGTTTGGTATCCCACCAGAACTCTGTCCGATCGGCCACGTACGAGCTAACGCTCGCGTCTCGCGCGCCGTCCGTATAGACCAACGAGATCCCGCATCGAAAGAGCCGGCGCATTTGATTCTTGAGCCTCGTCCGCTCGCCGTGTGCGCCACCGCTGTGATCCTTCATCCCGAGCTTTTGCATGAACTCATAGAGGCTCCGGCCGAGCACTAACTCGCGGCGCTGCGTCCGCACCGCTTCGGTGCAGACCCACGCCAAGAGCACACGCGGGATGTTGCCGTAGGGCAACTGCACGCCCTCGGTCGAAGCGGTTATGGTGAGCGTGTACGGCCCGTTGCGCCGGACATATTGAAGCCGGTCGCCGGGATTGGTGCGCGGCAGGGAGCACAGCGCGAGCAGCCGCGCCATGAAGCCGAGATCGGCGTCCGCCTCGCTCGCGTCGACGAGCTGGTCGATCTGGTCGAGGCGGGTGAAGTGGTGTCGCGCCCCAGGCGCGGCAGGCGTCAGGGTGCGACCGTCTGGCAGCTCGACACCGGCGACCACGTCGCCGAGGGGAACGAACCCGTCTCGTTTACGCGGCATCGCTTATTCTCCCATGCGTCTTAGCCGTTTTCGCCGGTGGACGGCTCGAAGGCGGGTTTGCTGTGGGACGGGGACATCTGTGCGTCGCCATCCACATCGGCGAACGCATCCGGGTCGACGGTGAGCACTTCGAGGGTGCGTTTACGGACGCCGATACCGTGCTCGATCAGGAGGTCGATGAGCTTGTCGCCGTCGATGAGGGTGATAGGCGCGGCCCCGCCAGCGAAGGCGACATCCTCCGTGCCCTTCGAGAAGCGCGAGGTGGCGATGATGGTGCCCCGGACGGCGTTAAACCGGTAGAGCGAGCCACGGAGGGCGTCGAGGTCCTTACGCTGGATCGTACGCTTGTGACGCTTGGCCTGGACGACCTCGCGAACAGAGGTGATGCCGAGTTCGATTTGCGCAATGACGTCCACGCCACCGTCGTTCGAGCGGCTCGTCACCTCGACATCCTGGTAGTCCATCTCCTCCAGTAAGCGCTTTACAAGGTGCTCAAAGGCGAAGGCGTCCATGTCGAGTAGCAGCTCGCGCATGCTCTCGCGTACCGAGGCTTCTTGCTTCTTGGCCAGCGACCAAAGTTCTTGCTGCTCGTCGCCACCGAGAGCCTCTTCGGTGCCGACTCGATGGAGA
>JAKZVK010000886.1:0-3113 GCA_047516085.1 Bryobacterales bacterium | reverse complement strand
GACCGACGACTTCGGCTACGCGGCGGTCGAGAACAAGGTCCACGTACATGACCTCCACGCCACGGCACTGCACTTGATGGGCCTCGACCACACGCTCCTCACCTACTTCCACGGCGGCCGCGACATGCGTCTCACCGACGTACACGGGCGCGTGGTCCAGGAGTTGCTGGCGTAACCAACCGTATAGCCGAACTCGGAATTCATGGGGCGCGACCGCCTGCCGAACCTCGGCAACGTGCCACTAGTAAAGTTCGAAGCCCCGAAGGGGTGACCCAAATAGCAGCCCTGGGCGTGAGCCCAGGGACTGCAGACACCCAGGCAAACCTCATGAGCCCTGCAAGGGCGACTCATCCCTGCCTGCGCCTGGGCTATGATCGGGTACACGTTCACCCTAGACGCCGCGTTGCGTCCGCGCTTGTTCGCTTATGTTGCGACCCTTATCAACAACAACGGCGGAAAGGCCCATATCGTCGGCGGAGGGCTCGAACACGTTCACGTCTTACTGACGCTGCCGCCGACCGCAACGCTCGCAGACATGCTCCGCCTTGTGAAAGCAAATTCCTCACGATGCACGTGTGAAACTTTCCCAGAGAAACGTCATTTCGCGTGGCAGCCCGGCTACGCAGCGTTCAGCGTGAGTCATTCGAAGTTCAGCGAGGCGTATGAGTATATCCGGGGCCAAGAAGACCATCACCGCCGGCACGCTTATGAAGATGAACTGCGTGAGTAGGTGTCGCTGCCCGAGCAAGATTCTGTAGCCCAGCACTAGCGCGGCCTTCATCTGCGCTACCCTGCTTGCATTCGCGGCTCATGCTCTTCGCCATCCTCCTCTACTCCGTCCTGCTGATCGCCCTCGGGTTCTTCACCTCCCGCCGGGTGAAGCGCGCTGCTGACTTCTACGTCGCCGGACGGGGGCTGGGCGCGCCGTTGCTGTTCTCCACCTTCCTCGCCGCGAACCTCGGCGCCGGGTCGACGGTCGGCGTCGCGGGACTCGGATACCGCGACGGTCTGTCGGCGTGGTGGTGGGTCGGCTCGGCCGGCATCGGGTCGCTGCTGCTCGCTTACGCTATCGGACCGCGTATCTACCGCATCGCTTGCGACCACGACCTCTTCACGGTCGGCGACTACCTCGAGCTGCGCTACAGCCGCACGGTGCGCTTGTTGATGGCAGCGATGCTGTGGCTCGGCTCGCCGGCGATTCTCGCAGCACAGTTGATCGCCATGGGATTCATCTTCAACGTGGTCGCGGGACTGCCGCCGGTGTGGGGTTCGGTGCTGGGCGGCGTGCTCGTCACCGTCTATTTCACCGCCGGCGGGCTGCTCTCCTCCGCGTGGGTCAATCTGGTCCAAGTCATCGTCAAGGCCGTAGGATTCACGCTGGCGTTGCCGTGGGCCCTGCACCACGTCGCCGGGTGGGACGCAATCCGAGCCGCCTCGGCCGCCACCGCGCCCGGCGAGGCAACGGTGAGCGCGGCCGGCTACCTCAGCCTCACGGGCATCGGGTGGGACGGCATCCTCGGCTACGCGGTCGTCTTGATTCCCTCGTTCTGTATCTCGCCGGGACTGATTCAGAAACTCTATGGGGCGAAGTCGGAGGAAACGATCCGCAGGGGCGTTGGCCTACAAGGGGTGACATTGCTCGTCTATTCGTTCATGCCCGTGCTGCTCGGTATGGCGGCATTCGCGCGATTCCCGGGACTCGAGAACCCTGAGTTGGCGCTCCCGACGCTACTTGCCGAGGCGTTCCCAGCGTGGCTCGGCGGATTGATGCTGGCGGCGATCTTCTCGGCCGAGCTCAGCTCGGCGGATGCCGTGCTGTTCATGCTGTCAACGTCGGTGGCGCGCGATCTGGTGCAGCCGCTGAGCCGAGGGGAGATGTCCGACCGCCGGTTGCTGCGCGCCACGCGAGTGACCGCCGTGATCGCGGGCTTCGTCGGCGTGGCGTTGGCCGCTTGGCTGCAATCGATCGTCAGTGCGCTGTTGATTTTCTACAGCTTGTTGGTGGTCAGCCTACTCGTCCCTCTAATCGCCGGACTGTATTCCCGCCGCACCACAGCCGCCGCGGCCACCGCGTCGATCGTGAGCGCCGTACCCGCCACCCTGGCGGTTCACCTGCTGACGAACGGCCAAGGTTGGGGCCTGCTGAGTCCGGTAGGCCTGGGCATCCTTGTAAGTCTAGTGACTTTAGCCTCCTTTTCACTGAAGCGCATCAGCAACCAGGAGTAGATCCTGCTGACGGTTTCTCGCGAAGGCGCAAAGTACCGCAAAGTACGCAAGCCTTTCACTTTCTTGGCGAACGTAGCGGCACTTCGCGCTTTGCGAGAAACGCGGAGCCCTCGATTCCACTCGAGGAAGACGGTTAGTGTGAGACGAGGTATTCAAGAAAGGGTTTCAGTGTTTCGCCGGACAGTTGCCGGCCGCCCATCAACTCGATGAAGGCTCCATCCGGAACATGGGGCTTTTCGCCAAGGTAGCCCAAGGCGTCGGCCACCAAGGTCAGCAAGCCGGCTGGCTCCTCAATGATCCTTCCTGCCGGTGATCCAGGTGGTTTCACCGCGAAGAGAATGGAGTGCGCCTCAAGAATCGACCGTCGTTTTGACGGGTCCATGGTATTTCCCAGAATCCGGCTGCCGTGATCCCCGTGAACGATGACGAGCATGGAGTTGAGCAGGCCCGCGTCAGACAGGCTTCCGAACAACTCCTCCAGCTTGCTGTTTAGATACAGCACCTGCGTGGCGTAGCGGTGGTGGGCCGCATGGTAGCCCTCGGTCCGGCTCCCGAACTTGATGATGCCCAGGTTCTCTCCCCATTCCGTGACGGGACGTACGGAACCGTCGGCCTCGTACACGTAGGGATCATGGGGAATCAGAAAGTGACCCAGGTGCACAACTGAATTAGCTCCCTTCAGCATCTCAGTTGCCAACATTTGCCAGGGTGCGGTGAAGGAAAAGGGCGACAGTATGGACTTGTGGTACCAGTAGTGTCCGGCTAACGCCTTGGCTGCTCTGCGTAACCGGCGCGGTATCACCACTTTAGGGTTCACCGCAGGTTTTATCGATTTCAACTCGCGCAGGCGGTTTTCGCCCGGCTCGGTTTTCCACAATGGAGCATGA
>JAKZVK010000885.1:0-2751 GCA_047516085.1 Bryobacterales bacterium | reverse complement strand
TTCCGCGACGAGAAGACGTTGTTGGGGGTGGGCGAAGCGCAGGTACGCCAGGCGCAGGCGGTCCAGAACGTGACGGCGACGCAAGTGGCGGCGTATGCGTTGTTGCTCACCGCGGCTTGTGAGGCGGGGTCGGCAGAGGAGTCCTTCGCGTTGCCGCGCCCAAAGTGGCAGCGCCAAGCTCCCGTCCGCGCCACGACCCAGCGCCTGATTCAGCAGCTACGGTATGAGCTGTGGGGCCACGCCCTGCATTCCTCCGGCTTCGTGGCTCCCACCGCTTCACCAAGAAGTGACGAGAATACCCTCCACAACCCCTTTCCCGCCGTCTTCTATAGCTCCCGCTATAGTTGACTGGGCCAATGCCCAGACCGCGGGTTCCCACCCGCGGCTCGGTTGTGTCGTTGGATGCCTCAACTTGCACGATGAGTTACTGCGAGGCTCCCCGAAGTGTCAACCGTGGACGCCCCGATTTTCTCACAGCCCCTGAGTCCGCGGGCCCGCGGGTGTGAGCCCGCGCTGATCAACTGCCGGCCACGCAACGGCCTTGCCTGTTACCCCAGCTCGATCCACCAGCCCAAACCCGACGCAAGCCACGCAGCGCCGGCCGTTAGCTCCAACTCGATCCACCAGCCCAAACAGGACGCAAGCCGCGAAGCGGCGTTGGATGTTAGCCTGGGGTGACGCCGCTAGGCGGAACCCCAGGTATCAAACCCCTTGCGCTGAGAGCCCTGACAGGGCGATGGAAAAGCCCCGGCGGACCGAGCAGTTGCAGCCTCGACATCAGTCCGTCTCATCCCGGACGAGCCAGCCTTTGCAACAGCACCTGTAAAATGAGAAGTTGATGCTCAAAATCGGACTCACCGGGGGCCTAGCGAGCGGCAAGAGCCACGTCGCCCAGCTACTGGTAGATCTCGGATGCCACGTGATCCATGCCGATCGGCTCGGACACGAAGCGCTGCGGTCGGGCAGCGAATGTTACAACCAGGTCGTTGCCGAATTCGGCCGCAAGATTGTCAAAGACGACGGAGAGATCGACCGCAAGGCCTTGGGTGCGCTGGTCTTTCCCAACCCTGAGCGGTTGAAGGTGCTGAACTCATTCGTTCACCCTTATGTCTTCCGGCGGCAGGAGGAGTTCTTCGAGCAGACGGCGCGGAACGACCCGCAGGGCATCGCGGTTGTCGAAGCCGCCATCATGATCGAGAGTGGCAGTTACAAGAACTACGATCGGCTGATCTTGACGGTCTGTCCGCCGGAGATGCAGATAGCACGCTTCTGCGAACGAAGCGGGGCCACCGAGCAGGAAGCCCGCGCGCGGCTGGACCGCCAGATGCCGCTCGAAAAGAAACGGCGCTACGCCAACTACGTCATCGACACATCGGGCACGTACGAAGAAACGGCGCAGCAGGTACGAGAGGCCTACGGGAAGTTCAAGCAGGCAGCGGCATGAGCGGCCGAATCACCTGGCGACCTTTTTGGCTGGCTGCGTTGCTGACGGCCGCCTTCGTCGCCTGGACCACGTCACCCCGCTGGCACCGGCCCGCCGGCGCGCCGTTGCCGCCGTCCGATCCCTTCTGGACCGAGGCGCAATCGGCCGGGCTGACCCCGGACGAGCAGTCGAACATCGAGATCTACAACCGCGCTTCGGCCGCCACCGTCAACATCACCAGTACCGTTCTCAGCCGCGACTGGTTCTTTGACGTCTATCCGCGGAAGGAATCCGGGTCGGGATTCATCATCGACGCGGAAGGGCGCATCCTCACCAACCACCATGTGATCGGCGGCAACGCGCCGCAAATCGAAGTCACGTTGCTCGACGACGAGAGGCGCTACCCGGCGAACGTGCTCGCGTTCGATGAGGCCAATGACCTGGCTCTCATCCAGATCAAGCCCGAAAGGGACCTCCCGCACCTGACGCTGGGCGATTCCGAGCATTTGAAGGTCGGCCAGAAGGTACTCGCGATCGGCAATCCGTTTGGACTCGACGGGACCCTGACCACCGGCGTGATCAGCTCGTTGGGCCGCACCATTCGCGACAACGAAAGCCTGCTCGAAGACATGATTCAAACCGACGCCGCCATCAATCCCGGCAACAGCGGCGGACCACTGCTCGACAGCAGCGGCAATGTGATCGGCGTCAACACGGCGATCTTCGGACCCGGCTCGAACATCGGCATCGGCTTTGCCATGCCGATCAGCCGAGCGAAGCCTTTGTTGCGCTACGTTCTCTCCGATGGCACGGCGCACCGCCCCGAGCATCCGGGAATCGAGACGGCCTTCATTCCCACTCGCCTGGCGCGGGCGTTGGAGCTGCCGGCGAGTGGCCTGCTGATCCTCAGCGTCCGCGGCGGCACGGCTTCGGCGGAGGCGGACTTGCAGGGGGCGCGACGGGAGATCGCAGTGGGGAACTACCGCATCCCTTGGGGCGGAGATTTCATCATCGAAGTCGATGGCCGCAAGGTCACCCACAAGCGCGTCTTGAGCCAAGCGATGTCACTCAAACAAGGCGGTGACACGCTGCAACTGAAGATCATGCGCGACGGCCAGCAACTGGACGTGACGGTTACGCTGCGCTCGGCGTCCCGGAACCTGCGTTTGTAGGTGCGGTGCCCGCCCGCCTTGATCGGGTCGGGTGACGGGGATTGCGCCCCGGCACCCTCCCACACCACCGGACATACGGTTTTCCGTATCCGGCGGTTGGACCCGGCGACCTTACCCGCACGCCGCAAGATTCGATGGCACCACCAACCCGTAGCG
>JAKZVK010000884.1:0-6243 GCA_047516085.1 Bryobacterales bacterium | reverse complement strand
AAGGCGTCAAATCATCCCGTATCTTGAGTGCTGATCCCATGACATCCCCCACATCTGGTGGGAGACCATAGAATCACAATCCGCCATCATCCGCCATCAATGAATATCCCGAGAGTCAATTCAGGCGCTCACTGGTATTAGGTGGATATCTAGTATAGACTACTCTGACGGGGAGAGCCTGATTCGGGCGTTGGACGGGCCCGGAACCGTGTCTCCAGGCATTTCGTGGACGAATCCTTCGGATCGAGTAGAGGTGGGTTTGAGCAACCCTGCGACACAGTCCCGAGCCGATCAAATCTACGCCGATGCCGTGGTGTGGGACGGCCACGCGGGCGTTTATCCCAATCCACGAACCGACCTCACCGGCCTCGAGAACTGGCGCCGGGCCGGCGTCAGCTTCATTTCGATCAACGTGGCCTACGACGTCATGTCCTGGCAAGAAAGCTTCCCGGTTCTCGCCGCCTATCGGACGTTTCTCGCCGCGAACACCGACAAATACGTCATTGCAGAGACGGCCGATGACGTCAGGCGCGCCATGCGGGACGGCAAACTGGCCGTTGCCTTCGACCTGGAAGGCATGACTGCGCTCAACGAAGACATCAATATGGTGAGCCTCTATCACCGGCTCGGCGTCCGCCAGGCGCTCATCGCATACAACCTGAACAACGCGGCCGGCGGTGGGTGCCATGACGAGGATACCGGTTTGACCGCGTTCGGCCAGGCGGTCGTCCCGGAAATGAACCGCGTCGGCATGCTGGTCGATTGTTCGCATTCGGCGTACCGCACCACCATGGAGGCGATGGAGATATCAAGCGCCCCGGTGCTCTTTTCTCATTCGAACCCGAATACAGTCTGGCGGCATGGCCGCAACATCCGCGACGACCAGATCAAGGCCTGTGCCGCCACGGGCGGCGTGGTCGGTGTCAACGGCCTCGGAATATTCCTGGGCGCCAACGACACGTCGACGGAGACCATGGTCAAACATACCTGCTACCTGGCGGACCTTGTCGGACCGGCGCATGTCGGCCTTGGCCTCGACCACAATTTCGAGCAACTGGATCTCGCCGACGAGTTGAGCGCCCGGCCCAATTTCTGGCCACCCGACCAACGCTATGACACGCCGAACATCAAGGTGGCACACCCCAGGCAGATCGCCGAGATCTGCGAGCAACTGGTGGCGCGCGGTTTCGAGGATTCGGAAATTGGGGGTATTCTAGGCGGTAACTTCTTACGCGTGGCCGGAGAGGTCTGGCACTAGCTACCGCTGGGCCGGTCGCCGCGCCGTGCGCGCCACATTGTGTGGAACGATGGACAACGAAAACCGAGAGAAACAAGGAGGAATCATGACAAAGCTTCAAGACCTCGAACATGCCGTCAGGCAAGGGCGCATGTCGCGCCGCGAGTTCCTGATGCAGGGGAGCGCGCTCGGCCTCACGGTGGCCGCGGCCACCACGCTGGCCGACAAGGTGGCGCTGGCCGAGACGCCCAAGCGGGGCGGGCGCCTCAGCATCGCCTATGTACAGGGCGGCAGCAGCGAGACCTTCGATCCCACGGGCATGACTAACAACATCGACGGGGTCCGCTCCTGGGGTTGCTACAACGGCCTCGCACGCGTCTCCCGCGACATGAAGGCGGAGCCCATGCTGGCGGAAGAATGGGAAGGCAAGCCCGGCGCCAAGGAGTGGAGCTTCAAGCTGCGCCAGGGCGTCGAATTCCACAACGGCAAGACGCTCGACGCCGATGACGTGGTCGCCAGCATCTCACGCCATGTCGAGCCGGACTCGAAGTCGCCGGCCAAACCCCTATGGGAGGATCTCGACGAGATAAAGGCCGATGGCAAACACCGGGTCACCGTCAAGCTCAAGTCGGGCAACGCGCTGCTGCCCATGACCTTCGCCGCGGACTACCACAGCGTCATCCATCCGGCCGGATTCACCGATTTCGCGAACCCGATCGGCACCGGCCCCTACAAGGTCAAGGACTTCGAACCCGGCGTGCGCTGCCTGTTCGAGCGCAACGACAACTACTGGAAGAGCGGCGTCGCCCACCTGGACGAGGTCGAAACCATCCCGATCCCGGATTCGACGAGCCGGCTCAACGCGCTCAGGGGCGCCGTGGTCCATGTCATCGAGAACGTCGAGACCAAGGTCGTGAAGCGGCTCGCGGCGCTCGACGACATCGATGTCGTTTCGACCCCCAGCGCCGCCTTCCGCATCTTCGATCTGATGTGCGACCGGCCGCCGACCGACAACCTCGACGTCAGGCTGGCGCTCAAATACGCGATCGACCGCGAGCAGATCGCACGCATCGTCTTCAGCGGCCAGGCCATCGTCGCAAACGACAATCCGGTCGCCCCCACCATGTCGGAGTTTTGCCCCGAGCTGCCCCAGCGGTCCTACGATCCGGACAAGGCCGCCTTCCATTGGAAGAAGGGCGGGATGGAAGGCCAGACCCTCGAACTCTACACCTCGGACGGGGCGGGCAACGGTTCGGTGGAGATGGCCACCATGTTCGCCGAATCCGCCGGGGCGGCCGGGATGAACCTGAAGGTGGTGCGGCGGCCGTCCGACGGCTACTGGAGCGAGACCTGGATGAAGTTTCCGGTCAACCAGTCGGGCTGGAACGCGCGACCCACGGCGGACCTCATCCTGTCGATCTCGCACAAGTCGGACGCGCCGTGGAACGAGACCGCATGGAAGAACGCGCGCTTCGACGAGCTGCTGCTTGAAGGCCGCGTCGAGCTCGACCCAGCGCGCCGCAAGAATATTTACTGCGAATTGCAGACGCTGTTGTCCAACGAGGGCGGCGCGTTGATCCCGGTCTTCATCAACTACGTCGACGCCAAGCTCAGCATCGTCAAGGGCTGGGAGCCACACCCCGCCTTCACGTTGATCGCGGGTGAGTTCTTCGAGACGGCCTGGCTCGATACCTGATCCCGCCGGTTGCGCGGGTCGGTCGTCAGCCGTTGCCGGAAAGCGCGGGGGCCGGGTCTCGACCCGGCCCCTTTCTTCGGGTGAACTCAACAACCGATACAGGAGGTGGCGATTAGCGCCATCACGATCTTGGCCCATTGGGCCGCGACGACATCCGACCGGCACGGTGATGTGGCGTACACGCGAGGGCGCAACGCGGTCATCGACACGATCGCTTGTTTGATTGCGGGCGCCCATGATGCTGCCAGCATCGCAGCACGTGACGCCGTGGCGGGTTGGGGTGAGGGCGCTGCAACGGTCGTCGGGACGCAGCAACGGCGAGCGGCCCCTTGGGCTGCTCTTGCAAACGGAACGGCGGCTAACGCCCTGGACTACGATGACTATGACGTCCCGGCGGCCAGTCACCCAAGCGCGGCGATCCTGCCGGCACTGTTCGCACTGGGCGAGGAGCGCGGCCTATCCGGCCGGGCCCTGCTCGACGCCTACATCGTCGGCCTCGAGGTGCAAATGCGCATTGGCGAGGCCATCAATATGTCGCACTTCCACAAAGGCTTTCACGCCACGGCCACGATCGGCACCCTCGCGGCCTCGGTGGCTTGCGCGCGGCTCATGGGCCTCGACCCTCAGGCAACAGGCCATGCTCTGGCCATCGCGACCAGTCTCGCCGCCGGGTACAAATGCCAGCTCGGCACGACCACGATTCATCTGCACACCGGATTGGCGGCCCACAACGGTATCCTCGCATCCGCCCTGGCCGCCGCCGGAGCCACCGGCGCGAGCGATGCGCTGGACGGCAATTGGAGCACTCTAAGCCTGCTGGCGGAGATCGACGCCCCGGGGTTCGAGGGGCCGTTGGCCAAGTTGGGTAATCCCCTGGCAATCGAAGAGTACGGCCTTTACGTCAAGCCCTATCCCTGCTGCAGCTACGCCACGGCGGCGATCGACGGTCTGCTCGCGCTGCGCGCCGAACATTGCATCACGGCGGACGATGTTGCCGGCATCACGATCGCCATCCCACACCGGAACATCGAGGTCCTGAAGTTCCCGGTTCCCCGTGACGAACTGGAAGCACGATTCAGCATGGAATACTGCATCGCCACGGCGATCCTGAATGGCGCCGTCACAGTCGCGGATTTTTCACCGGAAGCCGTGGCCCGCGCCGATGTGCGCGCGCTCCTGCCGCGCATTCGGATGTCGCCGCTTGCGGCACCGGAAGTTTCGGTCGCTGCCGTCCACCCGCAACCGGAAACGGTGACCATCCAACTCACGGACGGCTGTGAGTTGACCAAGACCATGACGCAGGTTCGAGGTTCGCCGGCGCTGCCTTTGAACGAGGCGGAGCTGATGGCAAAGTTCGACGCCTGCGTGAGTGGTTTCCTCGATCCGACGGATCGTGTTTCGCTAAAGACGGCACTCATGAAGCTTGATGTCCTTGACGATATTCGAGACATCACCCGCCATTTATCGATCACTATGCACGCGAACTCGGCCGAATGAGCGGCTGAAAACCCCTGTTCTCGACACTCTAAATCCGACATGGGAGCTCGAAAGGGAAATGTCAGTTAGTACCGAGGTTCAGCGATGGTAACGGTTCCCTTCGCCCTCTATGACGCCTTTTCCGATACCGCCTTCGGGGGCAGCCAGGCGGGCATCGTTTCCGATGCGGCGTGGCTCGAGGCCGACGCCAGGCGGCGGATCGCGAGGGAAGTGGGCGCGCCGGCCACCGGTTTCGTCACCGCTCACGACGACCACTCGATCAGCGCGCGATTCCTGTCGACCGTGACGGAACTCCCGATGTGCGGACACGGCACCATCAGCCTAATGACCAGGATGGTCGAGCTGGGTGTCGTAAACTGGAATGGCGACAATAGAATTGACGTCGAGCTTTGCCTGCCGTCTGCCACGGCGGCAGTGGAAATCCGCCGGCGTGACGACGGCCGCCCTCTTGTCATGCTCGACATCCGGCCGCCGCGATTTCGCCACGACGCGTTGGACATAGAGGAATTGGCGGGTTTGCTGGGCCTACGCATGGAGGACTATCGGCAGGAGTGGCCTCTCGAGACCGCGTCCGGCGACTTCGTTCATCTGGTGGTGCCGGTGAGGGGCTTGGCGGCGATGCGCCGGATCAAGCCGGATTTCGGCGGGCTGACCCGGTTCTGCCATGAGTATGGGATCCAGACCGTCGCGGTCTTCTGCACCGAGGTCGAGCGACCGGACCATACCCTCCACGTGCGCGACTTCTGCCCCGCCGTTGGCGTGTCGGAATCCGCGGCCGCGGGCACGACCAACGGCGCCCTGGCCGGCTATCTGGTCCGACATGGCATCGTACGGACAAACGGCGATGGACGGATCGCCGTCCAGGTCGAACAAGGCTGCGAGATCGAACGCCCCAGTTCGATTCGCTCGGTCGTCTCGATGAACGGTGACACCATCACCCGCTTGCAGGTCGGCGGCGTCGCGACGAAGGTCGTCGATGGCCATCTGCATCTGCCGCTCACGCTCCAGTAAGAGGGCTTGTCATCAATCCGGGTGCCGGGCGCATGATACCATTGAACCAAGTCGGATCAGCGAGCCAAATTTACGGCTGCGTGACCTCGCCAAGATGTCCGCAAATGGTGCTGTCAACTTAACGAAGGCAGATCGCAGTTGAACGTTTGGAGTGAGCTGCTCAAGCAGCAGCGGTCACGGCCCGCCAAGTGTTCATCGCCTCACCACGGAATTGGCGCATTGTCTGGCGCGTGATGAGATGACGTTGGACATTGAAAGTGTTGTAGATGGCGGCGTGGGTGGAGAGAAACCGTTGCGCCGATCCTGGTGTCTTGAAGCCCTGCATCCTTCGTTCTCGTTGTCGAACCGGCAGGTGTGAATTCTCCGCACGATTGTTGCTCCGTCCGCCGGTAACGTGTTTCCCCGTCATGTTGAGATCACGCAATGCTGCCCCGTAGGATGGCAGTTTATCGGTGACCACATTAATCGGCGCATATCCCTGTTTCTTGAGCAATTTACGCATCAGCTTGAGTGCTGCCTTCTTGTTCCTCCGGGACTCAACCAGAATATCCAGCACTTCACCCTCGCCGCCACCGCCCGCCACAGATACATCCGTCTGCCGTTGATGGAGATAAACACCTCGTCCAGGTGCCAGCGATCATCGGGCCGAGGCCGAAGGCGCCTTATACCATCGAGCATTGAAGGAGACTCATTTAGGGGATTCCCAAACGGCAAGAAGTCTGAATCAATGAGGCGAACTGATACGGAGGTTCGCCATGGGCAGAGCGGTTGCGTTACGGGAAGATTTTGATGGTCCGGCGCT
>JAKZVK010000883.1:0-4293 GCA_047516085.1 Bryobacterales bacterium | reverse complement strand
TTCAACCCCGTCGCCCGCGCTGCGGCCGAGTGGACACTCCGCGCGCTCACGCCCGAGAACCAAGCCTACCTAGGCGGCCTCGCCCAAGGGCCGATGGAGGTTAACGGTTTCCTCATGGTTCACGGCTCGGTCCTTGATGAGGACGAATACTTGATTGAACCCGACGACGCGTTGCCGCAGTTTGAACGCGCCGGCGGCCGCTTGGTCTTCTTCGGGCACACCCACATCCAGGGCGGGTTTCTGCACTGGGATGCCGACCAACAGTTCGAGATGTCACAGTCGCCGCCCGAGGGCAAGCGCTTGCGCTACGTCGAGGGCAAGGGCCACTTAATCAATCCGGGATCCGTCGGACAGCCGCGCGATGCACAATGGCAGGCCGGTTACGCGCTCTATGATTCGGACGAGACACTCATCGAGTTCCGCCGCTGCCCCTACGACATCGCTGCCGCGCAGAAAAAGATCCGTGCCGCCGGACTACCTCGTGCCCTTGCCGAACGCTTGGCCCACGGGCACTAGCGGAGGAGCCTCTTCTCTTCACGTTCAGCGCTTCCGCCCCTTACCGCACCCGCCGAAACTGCAATTCGTGTTGATCGTTGTAACGTGTGTCAAAGCACACACTTCGCGTTGACAACATCCAGGGTGTTGGCTATATTGAACGCACTGGCGGAACGGGGGTATCGCCAGAGGTTAGGATCGACCGGCTGTTTCGGTGCGATAAGAGTGGTAGATACCGAAGCCGGTATCCTGAGTAGCAGGTTCAGGTTTCTCGGATCGTTTTCCATCCTCAGCGAAGCTGGGGGTGTCTGCGTTGGCCCTGAGCAAGTGTCAAGGACGACGAACATCGAAGGGTGACATGCCTGGCGAATCGGACGTAGCTCGATCGAAAGCTGCCCTTGAAGACGAAATGCCCCCGGCGCCGCACCCCTTCTTGGCGCCGAACACGTCCGGCGATGCAGTAGACGCGGGCTCCGAGAGCACGCCGGCCGACCCGGATGAGGATCCCTCCTTTGTAAGCGCCGCGTCTGACTTGGATCCGGGTCATTCGGAACCACCGGTGGCCGACGCCGACCGGTCCGAGTCCACCGACCCGACGCCCGCTGATCCGATTTCTGCCGGGCAAGCCGAAGCGAACGGCTCCCGTGCTATCACCGAGGGCCTGGCAGCGAACCCCTCCGACACGGCCGTGTCCGAGCCCGATGAGGGCCCTGCGGTATATCAGGAGGTAGCGGAGCCGCAAGAAGTTCCCGACACTCCACCGGCCGCCGACTCCGACACACCGGCAGCCTCGGCCCCAGCCATCGAAGATCTCCCTGCGGGTCCGGCGGGGAACCAAGATCCATCCGCTGCCGTTGCGGCAGTCGCCACTGAGAGCGCGACTCCGGAGCCGGCCACGAGAAAGCCGGCTACTACCGAGCCGATCGCCGAACCTCCTGCTCCTCCCGCGCCTCCTCCGGTCGCAACCGCTGCCGAGACGGCGCCCGCGGAGGGATTAGTGCCTGGCATGCCTCCCGCGCTTCCCGAGGGCGCCGAGGCCGAAGCAGACGCGGATGTCCCTGAGGTCCCCGACTACGACGCACAGATGGACGAGACGGCCGACCGCAGCTGGCTGCGCACGGGAGAGATTCGCCGCGGCCAGGTGGTCAGCATAACCGACACGGGGGTGATCGTCGACATCGGTAGCAAGACGGAGGGCGTCGCGCCACTCGACGATTTTCGCGACGATGCCGGTGAGCTGCGGGTGAAAGTCGGCGACGAAATCGATGTTCTGGTCGAAGCCGTGGGCGCCGGCGAATACGCTTCCCTTTCTCATCGCCGCGCGAAGCAGTCGAAGATATGGGAAGGTCTCGAGCAAGCTTCGCGGAACCAACAACCCGTGCAGGCGAAGATCGTCTCCAAGGTCAAGGGCGGACTTTCAGCCGACGTGGGTGTCCTAGCTTTCCTGCCCGGCTCGCAGGTCGACTTGCGCCCGGTGGCCGATCTCGACTCGCTCATCGGCGAAGATCTACCGGTCCGCATCGTCAAGATCAACCGGAAACGTGGCAACGTGGTCGTCTCCCGGCGGGCGCTGCTCGAAGAAGCGCGCGAGCGCTTGAAGCAAGAAACCCTGAGCAAGTTGACCGAGGGCGGCGAGATCACCGGTACCGTCAAGAATGTGACCGATTATGGGGCATTCGTTGACCTGGGCGGCCTCGATGGCTTGATCCACGTCACCGACATCTCCTACGGACGCATCAGGAGCCCCTCAGACGTCTTGCGGCCCGGTCAGGAAGTCACCGCCAAGGTCCTGAAGTTCCACTCGGCGAAAGACCGGGTTTCGCTCAGCTTGAAGCACATGCACCCCGACCCATGGGCCCACGTGGAAGAGCATTTCCTGGCGGGCAAAAAGGTGACCGGACGGGTGACCAGCCTCAGTGACTACGGCGTGTTCGTGGAGTTGGAACCGGGCGTGGAGGGCCTGATCCACCTGACCGAGCTGACGTGGGCGCGGCACCGTCCGCATCCGTCGAAGGTGTATTCGATTGGCGACGAGATCGAGGCTGTCGTCCTGAAAGTGAAGCGCAAGGAGCGGCGCATCTCGCTCAGCGCCAAGAGACTGCGGCCGAATCCCTGGTCGAACCCGAGCGAACGATACCAGACCGGTACCGTCGTCGAAGGCCGCGTCGGCAACCTGACCTCCTACGGAGCCTTTGTCGAGGTGGAAGAGGGAGTGGACGGGTTGATCCACGTGAGCGATCTTTCATGGACCAAGCGAGTCAATCATCCCAAGGAAGTTCTCAAAAAAGGCGATCGGGTTCGTGCCGTCGTGTTGCAGGTCGATTCCGAGAAGCACCGGATCGCCCTGGGTCTCAAGCAGCTTGAACCCGACGTTTGGGAGACCTTCCTCAGCCAATATGCCCCGGGCGATGTCCTCTCCGGACTGGTTTGCCGGCGCACGAAGTTCGGCGTGTTTGTCGAATTGGTTCCTGGCGTCGAGGGGCTCTGCCACCAGTCGGAGATGAAACGAGCGTCGAAGAAGAAGGGCAAGGAGGGCTTGGAGGTCGGCCGACAGTACCCCTTCCGCATCATCAAGCTTGACGAGTTCGACAAGAAGATCGCGCTGTCACGCCGCGACGTCGAAGATAAGCCCAAGGGTGCAGAGCCTGGCGTCAACTCCGTCCCCCGCATGAAGCCTGCAGGCCAAGTACTCGCGCAGCCCTCCGAACTCTCAGCCGAGCCCGCCCCCCTACCGTAGGGCCCCACTGGCGCCCGCAGCTTCCCTTTCCGAATCCAGTGCAGTATCCTGCCGGGCGGAGGGTAACTATGAGTAGAGGTATTTTCGCGGCGTTCTTGTTGCTTTCGTGTTCCCTGACCCTCGGCGCACAGCCTTACGACCTGCTCCTCAAAGGGGGTCATCTGATTGACCCCCACAACGAGATCAACGCACGGATGGACGTCGCTATTGCCGGCGGCAAGGTCGCCCGGGTGGACGAGGACCTTCCCGCGTCTAGAGCGAAGAAGACCATCGACGTCTCGGGACTCTATGTCACGCCCGGCTTCGTCGATCTGCACACGCATATCGTTATCGGCAGCGGCCTCAAGGGGACGCTACCCGTCGAGCAGAACGTTTACGTCGACAGCCACACGCTGCGCAGCGGCGTGACGACGGCGGTCGATGCAGGGACGTCCGGCTGGCGCGACTTCCCCGACTTCAAGAAAAAGATCATCGACTTCGTTAGCACCAAGAGCGGCTATGTGCAGACGCGCGTCCTGGCTCTGCTCAACATTGTCGGGCACGGTGAGGCCGGCGAACCCTACGAGCAGGATGTCGACGACATGGATCCCGAGGCGACCGCGGCGGCGGCGAAGAAGTACAAGGACTACGTCGTCGGCATCAAGACGGCGCACTTATCGTGGCCCAGAATGGGTGGCGGTCGAGCGTGCCGTCGAGGCGGGCAAGCTCGCCGACATCCCAGTGATGGTCGACTTCGGCGCGTTTCGTCCCGAGCGCCCGTTTGAAGAGATGGTGCTCGATAAGCTGCGTCCGGGCGACATGTACACGCACACCTATCACGGCTCGGTGCCCATGCTCGATGACACTGGCAAGGTCCGCGAGTACCTGTTTCAAGCACGGAAACGCGGCGTGAAGTTCGACGTAGGGCACGGAGCCGGCAGCTTCTGGTGGCGGCAGGCGGTTCCGGCTGTCAAGCAAGGCTTCTTGCCCGACTCCATCTCGACCGACCTGCACGTCATCAGCATGAACCAGGGCATGAAAGACATGACGAACGTGATGTCGAAGTTCTTGAACCTCGGCGT
>JAKZVK010000882.1:0-3438 GCA_047516085.1 Bryobacterales bacterium | reverse complement strand
GTCATGTGGGGCGAGTACTTTTTCGTGGAGGCGCTTGACCGGGCTTTGCGGGGGGTGGAGGAGTCCGTTTCTATGAATGCGCGGCATTCCTAATACCGCTTCCAGGCGGCGGCCCAGATCCGGACTTACGGGAATCATGGCCGTAAGGTCTTGGTCAGTTTCCTTCTCGAACCTTGCCGCTGAGGGTGCCTAGGAAGGCGAGCAAATCGCTCTTTTCCTGGTCGGTGAACTTCACCGGCCGAATCTCTTCGTCGAGTTGCGGGTTCTTACGGCCGCCGTCGCTGTAGAAGTCAATCACGTCCTCGAGCGTCGCCAGGCTGCCGTCGTGCATGTAGGGGGCCGTCCGGACGACCTCGCGCAGCGTCGGCGTCTTGAACGCGCCCTTAAGGTCCGCCTCACCCGTAATCGCAAAGCGGCCCTCATCCTGGAGCTTGCCGTCGCGCCAAGCGACGCCGGTGTTGTGGAACTCCTCGTCGCTAAAGATCGGGCCGATGTGGCAAGCCGTGCAATTACCCTTGCCGCGAAAGACCCGCAACCCGCGCCGCTGCTGCTCCGTCAGAGCGCCGCGCTTGCCGTAAATGTAGCGATCAAAGGGCGAGTCACCCGAGTAGATCGTCCGGACATAGCTCGCCAGTGCCCGCGCCAAGTCTTCGCTGTTGGGATCGGCGCCGAAGGCCTGCCGGAACAGCCGCCGGTAGCGCTTCTTGCCTTGGAGACGCTCGACGGCCTCGTCGAGGGTCATATCCATCTCGGACTCGCTTTCGATGGGCTTGACGACCTGCTCCTCGAGGGTGGACGTCCTCCCATCCCAAAAAAACGCCCGTCCGTAAGCGCGGTTCACCAGGCTCGGGACGCTACGCCGCCCCTGCCGCCCGTAGACACCGACCGCCTTGGCCCGCCCGTCCGTGAAAGCCTTCTTCGGCTGATGGCACCCTTTGCAGGCCAAGCTGCGGTCACGCGAGAGCAGCTTGTCGCCGAAAAGCTTCTTGCCGAGTTTGACCTTGGCGGCCGTAACCGGGTTGTCTTCCGGGATAGGCCGATAAAGATCGAGCCCCAGCGGCAGCCGGATCTCCGCGATGGCCGCGGGCGACGACGCGGCGAGAAACGCGAGGGCAAGCAGTGCCGGCCTCATCGTTCCCATCCGCGCGAGAACGGGCCGGGGATGTCCCGGAAGGGTAGGTCGTTCGGGACGCTCCGGGCGGGCGGCGACTCTTCGGCGGCCACGGCCGTCGCGGGTTTGCGCTCATCGCCGGGGATGCCGATTGTCGCCGCGATGCCGACGAAGAAGAGAACTCCCGCCGCGATCATCAGCATTTTCCCAAACAGTTGCTTCGTCATGAACTACTCCTTCCGCCGCACCGTAACCGGCGTAACGTCGCTCGTCCCGATCGGCCGCCCCGATATGATCGGGAGACCCGACGTGGCGCACGGCAGGTGTCAAGTACCAGGACATGGTGGACACTTCGTTACCAGGACATCGTTGACACTTCGTTCTTCCGGGGGTTGGGAGTTTGAGGGAAGGGGGTCGCCCCCTTCTCTCATACCCCATCCCCTATTCAATTCCGCTCGTCGTCCGACGAGCGGTCGGGAAACACGAAGTCTCCCAGATTGACGGGGACCGGCAACGAACAACCGCTGACCAGATCGATCTCGCGCACCGTCGTGCGGCAGTACCGCACCAGAATCCTTTCGCCCACCCGCTCCAACGCCACATGCTCGTGGGCCAACGCCCGACTGATCTCCCAACGAACACCGTTCAGCCACAACCCGCCGTTGACGCCCACCCGTCTCACCCATGCGCCCTCGGCGTACTCCCAGCTGTTCGGCCGCGGATCGAATCGCCGTTCGCTCGGCCTCCAGCGGCTCGCCGGAGTTGCCATCTCCAGCGCCTCGTGCGGTCGTTCATGGTTGTACTCTTCGCGAAAGGCGTCCAGCCATGGCTGCCAGTCCTCACGCCGCCGCGGCCGACCTCGACGCTGGAAAGCTCGTTGCATGCTGCCGTGCAGCCGCTCCACCTTGCCTTGCGTTTGCGGATGCCGAATGCCGCTGAATCTCAACACGATCCCCTGCTGCATCAGCCACACGCTGAATCGCGTCCAACCGGCTCCCTGGCTGTTCCACCACGGCGTGCCGTGGTCCATCAGCATCTGTTGCGGCAACCCGCTCACGCTGAAGACCTCTTCCAACGTCGCTCGGACCCCCTTCGCCGCGGTCTGCTGCTGCGCCCGCAGACCCAACAGGTAGCGGCTGTGGTCGTCGAGGATCGACAGCGGCAGCAGCCCCGCTGTTTGCCAGGCTGCCGGTACTCCTTTGAAGTCCATCTGCCACAGTTCGTTCGGCTGCTCCCGCTCGAAACGCTTCGGCGCCAGCCTGCCGCGGTCTTGTTCCGCCACCAGCCCGTAGCGCAGCAGGATGCGGTGAATCGTGCTGACCGGCAAGTCGATCCCTTGCTTGGCCAGTTTGACGCGCAGCTTGCGCGCTCCCCAATCCGGCGTCTTGCGGCGCAGCTCCACGATCCGTTGCTCGATGTCGATCGCCGTGCGTCGCGGGCTTGCGTGCGGCTTCCGACTGCGCTCCTCGAGTCCCGCCACGCCCTGTTTTTGATAGCGTCTCCACCACTTGTATCCGGTCGCTCGGCTGATTCCAAACTCCCGACACAACTCCGCCATCTCTCGCTCTCCGCGCTCGGCCAACACCACAAACCGTATCCGCTCCTCTTGCATGTCTACTTTGTTCCATGGCATCTACCCAGCTTCTCAGGTGTCAACGATGTCATGAGAACGATCTGTCAACGATGTCATGAGTCTGAACACCTCCAGGCGTGCCGTGTCGGCATTCGTGCCGACATCTCCCGCGTAGCGCCGCCTACTCGCTCTCCCCGCGCACCTTCCGTTGCAGCCGCCTCATGCCCCGCAGCCACCGATCGTAGTCACTCGTCTTGCGCCGCAGATGCTCGCCAACCTCTGGATGCGGAAGGATCAGAAACTTCTCCTCCCCCAGCCCTCGAACAACGGCATCCGCGCAATCCTCGGCCGAGATCGCGCCGTCAACCAGGAACCGCGAAATGCCGTCGCGTCCGCCGCTCAACATATTCGTCATCACCCCCTGCGGGCAAAGGCAGGAAACTTTGATCCCGGCATCTCCATAGGTCACCGAAAGCCACTCGGCGAACGCAACCGCCGCATGCTTCGTCACCGCATAAGGCGCGGAATCGATTTGCGTCAGGAGCCCGGCCGCCGAGGCGGTGTTCAGCAAATACCCTTCACCGCGCTCGATCATTACCGGCAGAACGGCGCGGGAGGCGAAGATGTGCGCGCGAACGTTGATGTCCCAAATCCTCTGCCAGTCTTCGTCCGACGTCGTTTCGCTGCCGTGAATCGAAATGCCGGCGTTCGAGCAAAACAAGTCAATGCGACCATGAGGGGCCATCGCCCTTTC
>JAKZVK010000881.1:0-3399 GCA_047516085.1 Bryobacterales bacterium | reverse complement strand
TGGACTCACGTTCGCCTCGGACCCCTGGTTCGAATTGGGGCCGTTTGAAACATCGTCGGCGTCGGTGATCGTCGATGCGACGATGCAGCGCGGCCCGGGTGAAGTGTTGGCCCAGACGCCCGACTTCCTGCCGTATTACGCCGAGCGCTGCGACGGCGTGATCCCGGGAGTCGACGCCTCGCCGTCAACGAGTCGGCCCTCGTTCCTTGCGCGTCCCGAACCCCTCACCCGCTCGGCTCTCCGCGACCCCCGCCCCTAGCTAGGGATGGACCCCTGAGGCCTGTCGGGGTATCACGTACGACGCTCACTTCGCCGATCGCTCAAGAACACCTCGCTCGGGGCCGATAGGTTACACCGACTTGTCAGCCGCGTAACAGACGTCTTCCAAACTGCACTCGCTACAGCGCGGCTTGCGGGCTTGGCATGGTCCCCGGCCATGATGAATGATCTGGTGAGAATAGAGGATCCACCTCTTCTTGGGTAGAATCTTCATCAGGTCCTGCTCGATCTTCTTGGGGTCAGTGTGCTTCGTCAGGTCGAGCCGGCGGGAGATGCGCTGCACGTGCGTGTCGACCACGACGCCGCCGGCCTTGCCGAACCAACTACCGAGCACGACGTTCGCCGTTTTACGGGCCACGCCCGGAAGCGTGAGCAATTCCTCCATGGTGTCGGGCACTTCACCGCCGAAGTCGGAGAGGATGCGCCGCGCCGCCCCAATCAGAGACTTGGCCTTATTGCGGAAAAAGCCGGTAGACTGGATTTCGCGCTCGAGCACGGCCTGCGGTACGACGGCCATGTCCTGGACGGTCGGGAGCTTCTCGAACAAGCCGGGCGTAACCATGTTGACACGAACGTCGGTGCACTGCGCTGAGAGAATCGTTGCTGCCAGCAGTTGCCAAGCCGACGCGTGTTTCAAGGCGCACTCGACGTTCGGGTAGTCCTTGTTGAGGCGGCGCAGAATCTTACTGACACGGCGCTTGCGTTCTTCGGCGTTGGCGGGTCTGAGGATCTTTCTCTTCATGTTGCGAGGAATGGATGCGAGAATCGGCGCCAGTTCCAGACGCGGCAAACCGCATTGCGAGACGCCCGTGCCGGCCGGCCCCCGTCGTTCCTCCCGAAGGTTAGTCACGCGATCATAACATGCCGCCCCGTAGGTCGCTCTCCACGCTCCTCGCCGGCGTTGTGCTGTTCGCAGTGGCCTTCGGCTCGACGCTCACATCGTCGTTTCACTTCGATGACTACCACATGCTGCAGGACCCCGTCGTCACCGACGCATCGGGCTGGTGGGAGGTCTTCCGGCCCGAACGCACGCGGCCACTGACCTACCTCAGCTTCTGGTTGAACTACCAAATCGGCGGAGACGCACCTGTCGGCTACCATCTGTTCAACCTCGTGCTGCACGGTCTCACGGCTTGGCTCGCATGGGGGCTCTTCCAATCGTTCGTGCGGCCTAGGGCGGCGCTGCTGGCGGCAGCGGTTTTCGCTTTTCACCCGATCCAAACCGAACCCGTGGCCTATGTGTTCGCGCGCGCGACAATCCTTGCCACGCTGTTCGCCGTCCTGTCGTGGCGGGCCTGGACGGACAAGCGATACTGGCAATCGACCCTGTGGTTTGCCGCCGCCCTGCTCGCCAAAGAGGAGGTTGCGGCACTGCCCCTATTCTTCGCAGGCTGCGAATGTTTCTGTTCCAGAACCCCCGTTGCGAATAGCCGATCGTGGCTGAAACCATGGGGCGCGATGTGGGTGCTGGTCGCCGCGGCAGGAGCGCGCTTGCTCTATGCCGCATCGGTGACCCAAGGCTCCGGGTTCGCCTTCGACCTTGGCCAAATCACGCCGCTTAGCTACCTGCTCACTCAGGGACGCGCGGTCTGGCTCTACGCCCAACTGCTCTTTGTGCCGGTTGGGCTGAACTTCGACCGGGACTTCTCCCTGTCCACCGGCCTCGATGCAGCAACCGTTGTCGCCTGGATCGCCTTGGCCGCCGTCGTCGTCTTCGCCGTTCGCCGGGCGCGCTTGCGTCCGCATTGGTATTGGTTGCTCGGCACTCTGTTCCTGCTGGCGCCGACGTCGAGCGTCGCGCCTCTGGCGTACTTGGTAGCGGAGAGGCGGCTTTACTTGCCGCTGATCAGCGCGAGCCTGGGCCTGGGAATGATGCTGGCCCGCTTGCCGCGCTTCGCCGGGTTTGCCGCCGTGCTCATGCTCGCCGGTCTTAGCTCGTACCGCACGTGGGATTGGCAAACCGAGGAATCGCTGTGGCGCGCCACCGAGGCGGCGTCCCCCAACAAAGTGCGTCCTAAACTTCAACTGGCTCGCGCTCTGGGCGCTAACGGGCAGGAACATCGAGACGAGCAACATCGACTACTGCGGGAAGCGGAGCAACTCGACTCGACGACCCTCGACGTGGCGACGGAGCTCGGTGTCTTCTACCTGCAGACCGGCCGTCCGGCACACGCGTTAGAGCAGTTCGAGCTGGTGCTCGATTCCCCGGCCGATGGATCACCCGGTGACCCACAGGCGCGCGCCAACTATGGAGCAGCCCTCTACCTACTGGGCCGCCGTGACGAGGCCCGTTGGGAATTCGAGCAGGTTCTTGCCGCGGATCCCTGTAACTTCGACTCCCGCAACAACCTGATTCTGCTGCATCGAACGGCGGGCCGGTCTGGGGAAGCGCTGGAACGCGCCGCCGAACCCCGCGGCTGCCGGCTGCCAACGGCGCAACGCGAAGCGCTGCGAGCCACTCGAGAAGAACTGGCCGACGCCGCATCGGGCTCACCTAGGTAGCGGTACTGGGCTAGGACGGGCTAGGACCGCAGTATCCGTGACAGGCTGCCGCTGAAGTTCTTCAAGGCAGACGAAGCGCCCTCGCTGTCTTGAGGCCCGCCGCCGGTTGAAACGTTCTCACCGGCGAAAGTGAAGGCAAACGTTCCGAAAGCAACGCAGGTCACGTGCACGAGGGACGTGATCAGCCGGGTCTCGTCGGCCTCCAGACCCGCCCATACCGCCGGCAACAGGAACAGCGATGCTTCAACGACAAACACTAACCCAAACGTCGCGAACACGACCTTTATGTTCCTCGAGGCAGGTAACCGGAAGAATGCGGCGAACGACACCAGCAGAAAGCAGATCAGCGTGAGAGCGAAATAGACGCTCCCGGCGCGTGACAGCCAGAACTGGCGCCAGGTGTCGATCGTGAGATCGAGGAAGATCATCGCCAGAAAGACGGCTCCCGCCCCCGCTAGGGCGATGTACATCGCCAGCTCGCCCAGCCGCTGCAAGCCCTTGAAGCCGGAGAGAACGTTGCGGAACAGCTCCACAACGAGACAGAAGAACAGCGTCCAAGAGAGGGGCTGGTAGGCCACCCAGTACCATCCGTAGAGGCTGGCGGTGACCCGACTGGGC
>JAKZVK010000880.1:0-13955 GCA_047516085.1 Bryobacterales bacterium | reverse complement strand
GGTCATTAGGTCGAGATTGCGATGCAGGGCGCGCAGGTCGTAACAGGGCTTCTCGAGGCGGTCATGCACGTCCCAGGGGGCGAATTGGCCGCTGTCGTTTTCCTTGAGCAGCATGAACTCGGGCTCGACGCCGACGTTGAGAACGTAGCCCTGCTCGGTGGCCTTGGCGAGCTGGCGCTGCAAGATCGTGCGCGGACAGTAGGGCCAGGGCTCGCCGTCGACATGCAGGTTCCCGGCGAGCCAGGCGATGTTGTTGCGCCACGGCAGCACGGTGAGCGAGCTGAGATCGGGGATGCTCATGATGTCGGTGTCGTGGGGGCCTTGGCCGAGATGTCCCGCGGCGAAGCCGGCAAAGCCCGCGCCCTCGCGAACCATTTCGTCGAAGTTGGTCGACGGCACGAGTTTGGCTTTGGGCGCGCCGCCCATCTCGACGAAGGAACACAGGAAGTACTCGATGCCCTCTTTTTCGATGCGCTTTTTCACGTCATCCGCTGTCACGTTCGCCTCCTGAAGGTTGTGAGTATGTTAGTTTGCCGGCGAGGTCTTCGACCTCAAAGCGGTAGGTCGACCGTCGACGGCGTGAGGCGCCTAGAGGCCTGTGGTGAAAGCCAGTTTTTCGGGTGCGTGCGTTCGGCGAACCCCACATGTTGCAGCAATGCGTGGCAGCGGGCACGGCATGCCGTGCCCCTACATTGCGATTCGCGCGGTTCTCGGTTTTGCCGCGGGCTGCTAGAGGCCTCGGAGAGGCCCCAGGGTTCGTGCCGGACCGCTCCCTGACGGTCACGGCTCGGTTTTGCGGCACGCTTGTTGAAAACTTGACACTCTTGTTTGGTTGTTGCGCCTTCATACGACTAGTGAATCGGTTCCTTTCTAATGAGAAACCGCCGCCGCCGCCTTTTCGCCCACCAGGTCTCCGGTGCGGAAACGGTTGGGGGTGAAGGGCGCGATCACCTCGGGCACTTTCTTTGTGGCAATCAACTCCGCCAGATAGCGGCCGGCCGCGGGCGCCGCCTTGAAGCCGTAGGTCCCCCAGCCGACGTCGACGTAGAAGTTGCCCACGTCTTCAGCGGCGCCGATGATCGGGGCGAAGTCGGGAGTCATGTCGCAGATGCCCGCCCATTGGCGCAAGACCTTGATGTGGTGCAACTGCGGGAACAGCTCCAGCGCCGAGGCCGCCATGTGTTCGAGCGTCGGCAGCGTACTGGCCATGCTGTAGGACTGGTACGGATCGATCTCGGAGCCGATGACCAGCTCGCCGCGCGAGCTCTGATTGACGTAGACATGTAGGCTGGCGGACACGATGACCGTATCGAGAAACGGCTTGAGTGGCTCGGTCACGCAGGCTTGCAACGGGTGGGTGACGATCGGCATCGCCACGCCGGCCATGTCGCAGATGGTGGTGGCCCATCCCGCGGTGGCGTTGACCACGGCACCCGCCGCGATGTCGCCGCGGTTTGTGACGACCTTGTCGGCGCGCCCGTTCTCCACCCGGACGCCCGTCGCTTCGGTGTACGGATGGATCTCGATGCCCATTCGGTCGCAGGCTCGAGCGTAGCCCCAAATGACCGCATCGTGGCGAATGATCCCGCCCGGCGGGTGGTAGAGCGCGGCCATGATAGGGTAACGGGGCCGGTCACTACAGTCAATGCCGGGGACGAGTTTTTGGATTTCGTCGGGGCTGATGATGCGGCTGTTGACGCCCATGAGCTGGTTCGTCCCCGCGCGCACGCGCAGCCCCGAGACGGCGGTGTCGGAATGCGCCAGAGTCATGTGGCCGCATTGGCTGAACAGCACGTTCCAGCCCAGCTCACTCGACATCTGTTCGTAGAGCTTCAGGGACGTGTCGTAGAACGCCACGCCTTGCGGGGTGCGGTAGTTCGAGCGAAGGATGGCGGTGTTGCGTCCGCTGGCGCCGGCGCCGAGGTACGACTTTTCGAGCAGGGCGACCTTGCGGATGCCGAACATCTTGCCGAGGTAGTAGGCCGTCGCGAGTCCGTGCACGCCGGCGCCGATGATGACCACGTCGTAGGACGGCTTGAGGTCGTGGGTGCGCCACATTCGGTCGTTGTCGAGTTGCATGGCGTGGCTCAGAGGTTCCCTGCCTCTCGTAGCAAGCCCTCTTGCAGCAAGCGTTGCGCGGCCAAACCGAAGGGGGTGATGTTGAACTCCTTGCCGGCGTGCATGACGGCTTCCCAGAACCACTCGCCGAACTCGCGTCCGGGGAGGAGCCAGTAGGCCGGCAGTGCGCCGATGTCGTTGCGAACGATGATGGCGTGGATGTGTTCGACCTCGGCCTGCGCGCTCGCCGAGTTGGGAAGGGCCGCGTCGGAGACGTCGAGGTTGGTGAGCTTGCGTAGGACGTCGACACTGCGCGGCCCGGCGAGCAGGAACGACGCGTAGACGGATGTGACGTCGGTCGTGTAGAAGGCGGGTGGGTCTGACTCGGACGACGGTCGTCTGAGTGAGTCGAGACGGGCTTCGACGGCGGGTCGCGCATCGACGTCGCATGTGACGAGGTAGTGGCCTCGGCCGAGCTTGTAGGCGTGGCTATTGTCGTTGAGGTCGGGTGCGGCGGTGAGTTCGCTGCCCTTGAGCGCGAACTTGGGGAGCCAGCCGCAGTCGGCGAGACCGACGCCTGTGCGGGTTTGCGCGGCTTCGTCTTCGGGCGAACCGAAATGATCGGAGGCCTCCCACCCGGACAGCTCGACACGCGTGGCGCCCATCCGCTCGTGTAGCGCTGAGAGCGCAGTGCGTTTCACGGCCGTGCTGGCTTCTTCGGCAGGCATGGTGTTGTCGGTGCGGGCTGCTACATCCGCAAGCGTTCGCCCTCCGGATCGTAGAAAGCCGCCTGCTGCACGCGCGCCTTGGCGAGCTTGCCGGCGACACGCACGTCGATCTCTGTCCCGTCCTCTCCTAGGGTGGCGTCGACCCAAGCCATGCCGACGACGCGGCCGTTGACGGGCGAGTAGCGCGCGCTGGTGACGTGTCCCGCCGGGCTCCCGTTGACGACGACCGCGGAGCCGTCTTCCGGCAACCCGTCCTCGGTCATCACGAAGCCGATCAGGCGCTCGCGCATCTCGGCGGATTGCAGGCTCTCGAGCGCGGGCTTGCCGATGAAGTCGTCCTTGTCGAGCTTGGCGACCCAGGCCATGTCGGCTTCGAACGGGTTACTCAACGCGTCGGTGTCGACGCCGACGATCACATGCTTCTTGTCGAGCCGCAACATCCGCTGCGCCTCAACGCCGAAGGGACGGATGCCGAACGGCTCACCAGCCGACAGCAGCGACCGCCACACATGCGTGCCGTACTCGGCGGGCACGTGGACCTCCCATCCGGCCTCGCCGACAAAGCCGATGCGCATCAAGACGGCCGGCGCGCCGGCGACGTCACCCTGGCGGCACGCCATGTAACGGAAGGCGCCGGTGGTGAGATCGATGTCGGTGAGGCGCGAGAGCACGTCGCGCGCATTGGGGCCGGCGACGTTCACTGACGAGCGGCCACCAGTCACGTTTGTGATGTGCGCGTCCCAGCCCGTGCCGATCAGCCACCACTCGAGCCACTGCACGACGAAGTCGAGATTGCCGGTAGTGGTGGTGAGGTAGTAGGAGTCCGGCGCGAGCCGCGAGATGGTGCCGTCGTCGAGGATGATGCCGGTGTCGTCGCAGATGACGGCATAGCGGACGCGGCCGACCTTGAGGCTCGCGAACTTGTGCGTGTAGACCTTGTCGAGCAGCTTGCCCGCGTCGCGGCCTTGGACCTCGATCTTTCCGAGCGGCCCGACATCGACGACCCCGACGCGTTGGCGTACGGCGCGGTACTCGTTCTCGATGCACTGGCGCCGGGTGAGTGCCGGGTCGCTGCGGTAGTAGTGCGGGCGCTTCCACTGCCCCATGTTCATCCAGACGGCGCCGAGGGCCTCGTGCTCGTGATGCAAGGGGCTGCGCTTGACGGGCGGGTGGCGCGGGCCGGCGAGCGCTCCTAGCGAGACGGGCGGGTTCGACGGGCGGCTGGTGGTCACGCCGGTTTGGCCCATCGTTCGGTCGGTCTCGCCCGCGCAGACGGCGATCGACGAGAGTTGGCACATGCGACCTTGGCACGGCCCCATCGATACGGTCGTGTAGCGCTTGATCGTTTCGATCTGGTCGAAGCCCTCGTTAACCGCCTTGCGGAGGTCGCGCGTGGTGACGTCCTCGCAGAGGCAGACGTAGCACGACTTCGAGTCGGGAAGGGTGTCGGGCGGCATCGGGTGGACGGGCGTGAGATTCTCGCCGGTGACCTCACCCACGGCCGCGATGTTGGCGGGAAGGTCGGTCGGAAGGAAGGCGCCTTTCGATTCGTCCCACGTGAGCTTGGCGCCGGCTTGGTGCAGGAGCCCGGCGTCGGGGATCTGATGGCCGCACACGACGAGGAGGTCGCAACGTACGAGTCCGTTGGTGGTGCGGACGCCGCGGACTTTGCCGCGGCCGCTGGCTGCGATGACTTGGCCGAAGGGTATCGTTGCGGCTACCTCAGTCCCCGCGTCGCGGAGTCTAGCGGCTATAGCCTCGGCCCTGGGGCCTTCCCCGATGATGACGGCGCGCTCACCCGGCTGAATGCCAAAGAGGCCGATCAGCCGCTCGACGGCGGAGCTGAGCATGATGCCGACCAGGTCGTTATTCTCGAAGAGCAGCGGGGCCTCGTAACATCCGGTGGCGACCGTTACGCTCTTTGCGCGTACGTGGATCAAGCGCTCGCGAGCGGAATCGTGCGGCCGTGGCTGTAGGACGCCGAGCAGGTTGCCTTCGTAGAGCCCGAAGCATTGCGAGCCTGAGTAGATGTCGACGGTCTTCAGCTCGCGGATCTGCGCCAGCACGGCGTCGAGTTCGGCCTGACCGTCGGGGGCGTATCGCAGATGGCCGCCCGGCTCGGGCTGATCGTCGATCAGCGTCACGCGCTTGCCCTGGCCGGCGTGCTCGATGGCCGCGGCGAGTCCCGCCGGCCCACCGCCGACGACCGCCACATCGGTGTTCACGTGGAGGTGCTCGTAATGGGGGAGCTCTCCCGCGACCTGATCAATTGTGGGGGGCGCTTCTCCCAGTCCGGCGACGCGGCGGATCGCGGGCTCGACGGTTTTCCAAGCGCGGAGGCTGGTGAAGTTCTTGTAGTACCAGCCCACGGGCATCAACGGCGAGAGCAGCTTCTGGGCTGGTTGGAGTAAGTCGAACTTGAGCGATGGGAAGGCGTTTTGGGGCTTGACCTCTATGCCGGCGCGGACCGGGCTGGTGCAGGCGCGCACGTTGGGCACGCCGTCGACGTTCATCAAGCAGTTCGGGCAACGTCCGGCGGCGCACAGGAGCCCGCGAGGACGGTGGGTCTTGAAGCCGCGGCTGAAGATGCGCACGCCGGCGCGGAACAATGCCGAGCCGATGGTATCGCCGGGCTTGGCGTGGATCGTCCGGCCGTTGAAGGAGAACGTGAGTTCGTGGCCTGTGCTCTCAGCCGCCAAGAGGCCCCCTTGCGTTCTGGTCGGGGAAGAAAGCCTCGATCACTTTGTTGGTCTTGGTGTTGCGAATGGCCTGAATCCACTGGCGGCAGCCGGAGCGATGATACCACCATTCGGTTTGCTCGCCTGATTTGTTGGCGCGAACGTAGCGGTAGCGGTGCCACTCTTCCTCGGACGCGTCCACCCGCGGGCGCTCGAGAACTTCGCCGCCGAAGCGAAATTCATAGACGCTGCGGCTGCCGCATTCAGGACAATGGATCTGAAACGACATTGCTATCTGTTAGGGTTGCGTAGGCGGAACAAGCACGGTGGGTGCGCTGCCTTCTTAGGAACAGTTCTGTGAATCCCCTGTTTTCAAAAGAGGCGATTTCCGAACAGCGCACGATGTTTCGGGTCCAGTGCCAACCGAGGGGCGCCGAGGGTTTGTGCCGGACCGCTCCCTCACGGTCACGGCTCGGTTGTTTTCGCGTCACGTGGCTCCTTGAAAACTCGATACGTTCAGTCGCGTGCACCCCAAACCCCCCTCGTACCCGCGAGGGGGACTTCGCAAATCGCGGAAGCCTCAGCCGTCAAAGCAGCCATGTCTTCGGGCTCGAGATTGTGGACGTCCGACTTGCCGCAGGCCCGCGCCAGCATTTGGATCTCAAGGGTCATAGCGCGCAGCAGGTTCGTCACGCGCTCGGCGGCTTCCTCAATGGGCAACCGCGCCATCAGTTCCGGATCTTGCGTCGTCACGCCCACTGGGCATCGGCCCGTGTGGCAATGATGGCAGAAGTGTGGCTCGGCGCCCAACTTTTGATAGTCCTCGACCCATAGCGGCTTGTTGCAGTTGAGAGCAATGAGCGCGGCCGTGCCGATGTAGACGGCATCGGCGCCGAGCGCCATCGCTTTGGCGGCGTCGACCCCGTCGCGAATACCGCCGGCGATGATCAACTGCACCTCGCCGTAGACGCCGCTGGCTTCCAGTGCCCGGCGTGCTTCGCAAACCGCGGCCAGGGTTGGGATGCCGGTGTGCTCCTGCATGATCGCGGGAGACGCGCCGGTGCCGCCTTCCATACCGTCGACGACGACAACGTCCGCGCCTGCCTTGACCGCTAGTTTCACGTCATCGTAGACGCGGCTCGCGCCTAGCTTGACGAAGATCGGCACCTGCCAACCGGTGGCCTCGCGCAACTCCTCGATCTTGATGATCATGTCGTCGGGGCCCAGCATGTCGGGATGCCGCGCCGGGCTCCGCTGGTCGACCCCCACAGGCAAGTCGCGCTGCTTGGCGATCACCTCTGAGACCTTCGATTCGAGCAACAGGCCACCCGTGCCGGGTTTCGCCCCCTGGCCGATGGTCAGCTCAATGGCGTCGGATTTGCGCATGTCGTGGATGCTGATGCCGTAACGCGACGGGAGCACCTCGTAGATCAGCGTTTGGCTATGCTCGCGCTCGGCCGCCAGCATGCCGCCGTCGCCGGTGGTATTCGACGACCCGATGGCGGACGCTCCCTTGGCCAAAGCCACCTTCGCGTTGTAAGAGAGCGCCCCCCAGCTCATGCCCGTAATCATGATCGGAATGTCGATCTCGATCGGCTTCTCGGCGTAGCGCGTTCCCAGCACCGTTTTCGAGGAGCATTTCTCGCGATAGCCCTCGAGGGGAATGCGCGTCAGCGAGCAGGGGAGGAACGTCAGGTCGTCGAACGTCGCCCAGCAGCGCTCGCGGAGCGTGCCGTAGCCACGAATGCGATAGATCCCGGTTTCCGCCTTGGTCTGGATGTCTTCGATGACACGCGACGAGAATAGGCCGCTCGCCTGGAGGGTTGGACTGGTGGAGTCTGCCATGGATCTCTACAGCGCCTCCTGCCAGGTCTTCCAGTCGCCGCGGTCGAAGTTCCACAGCTTGCGGCCGGCGACGACTTTCTTTAACTGCGCGGCAGCCGGTTTCGATTGTCGAATCGAGGCAGGCAGGTTTTGCGTCAGCGTGCTTTCGAGAAGCTCGATGTCATCGTTCGACAGGTCGGCAAAGACGGCGTCGCCGCCCAGGTCGTCGGCCCGGCCGCCCACGTAGCAAACCGTCTCGTACATCGAATCCCCAAACGCTTCACCCGCGTCGCCGCAGACGATCAGCGTGCCTTTCTGGCCCATGAAACCTGACATGTAGCCGCAGTCGCCCACCACCAAGACGGTCCCGCCTTTCATGGATACGCCCGTGCGGGCGGCGGCGGCGCCGTGGATTACCACGGTCCCGCCTCGGATAGCGGCCGCGGCGCTGTTGCCGGCGTTCCCGTTGACGACGACGTTGCCGGTCAGCATCGACTCCGCCAAGCCCCAGCCCGCGCTGCCCTCGACCACGACGCTGGCTCCGTCGATCAGTCCGGCGCAGTAGTAGCCGACGCTGCCCTGGAACGTGACCTTGCCCGGCGAAAGCAGCGCGACGCCCAGGTTGTGGCGCGCGGCCGGCTGGGCGACGGCGAGGTTACTTTCGCCCGCTGCCAGCCGCCGCCGAAGTTCCTCGTTCACGTCGCGGACGGTGCGCCCTTCACAAGTCAGTGCCGCCATACGTGCACTTCCTTGTTTTGGGCTTCGCGGACGGAAAAGTCGCCGGCGAGGGCGCCACGCAGGGCTACTTCTTCGGTGGCCACGGCGGCGAAGGCATCGGTCTCGGCAACCAGCAGAGGCTTGTGCGAGAAGGAGTCTTTGACGTAGCCCATGGCGTCGGCTGTGGCCGCGACGCAACTATAGGAGCCGTCGAGATCGGCCGGAGCCTTTTGCAAGGCTTGTTCGAGCGTCAGGCCGTTGCGTAGTTGCTCGGCCAGGTAGACGCCGATGACCTCCGAGTCGTTTTCGGTGTAGAACTTGACCCCGCGTTGCTCGTACTGCCTCCGAAGCTTGTGGTAGTTGGTGATGTGGCCGTTGTGCACGATGGCGACATCGGGAGAGCCGTGCGCCCAGAACGGTTGCGAGTGGCTCAGGTCGACGCGCGATTCGGTCGACATGCGCGTGTGACCGATGCCGTGGTAGCCCGTTCGGGTGGAGACGTGATAGCTGGCTTCGAGCTGATCGGGCGAGCCGACTTGCTTCACGATGTCGAGCTTGTGACCCATGCTGACGACTTCCACTTGGTGACCGTTTTGTTGGAGCGCGGCTTCGAGGGCGCTCGGGTCGATGTCGCCTTCGATCATGGGGGCGCCTTCGATTGTGAAGGAGAGGTAGTCGCCCGCGGTTGCGACGTCATGAACGGTGCCGAGGGATGACGCGAGTTTAGGTAGCCGCGTCTCCCAGCCATTCGATCCGCTCTCGGGCAGCTTCACTCGGACGGCCAACCCGTCGCTGGGCTTTGGGGCGTAGAGAGCGACGCCTGCCGAGTCCGGGCCGCGGCAGGCCAGGGCCTTGAGTATTGACAACAGAGTGGCGCCCGCGGAGCCCTCGTCGCCGTGTGTTTTGTCCCAGTAGCCTACGATTCCGCACATGGTGTTTTAGCCTGAAGACGCGGGCCCACAGACTCCGGCAGGAAGGTCAGTATTGCAGACCGGTGATGGTGAACGCTAGTTGAGGGTCGAGAAGGCGAACCGCCCAAACGCCCATTGAGAGACCGGGCTTGGAACATCCGCCGGGGCTAGAGGTATTTGAGTGGGCGGCAGGGTTCGTGCCGGACCGCTCCCTGACGGTCACGGCTCGGTTGTTTCCGAGTTGCTTGGGCGGTTAGAAGGCGAAACGTAGGAGGAAGCGGAAGGTGCGGCCGTCGTTGAGCGTGTTGGTGATCTGGGCGAAGTTCGGGGAGGTTAGGGCCCGGCCGGGTTCGGCGAACTGAGGCTGGTTGAACAGATTGATCGCCTCGGCTCGGAGTACCAGGAGTCTCTCCTGGCCCAGCGGCCAGTCCTTCGAGAGTGCGGCGTTGATGTTGCTGATGCCGTCTTTATGAAACGTGTTGCTGCCGAGGCTTCCCCGCAGGTCGGTGGGCTCGATGAAGCCGAAGGCCGACGCCGGCAGCAGCTCTTGGGAGGTGTCGGGGTGGCCGATGGTTCGCCCTAGCACCGACGGATCGAGCAGGTTTGGGCGATCGCTACTCGCGCCATCGACGTTGCCGAAGCCCGGACCGTCAGACCCGGAGCGTACCGTGAACGGCGTGCCGGATTTGAGCAGCACGACGGTGGCGACCTGCCAAGTTTCGAGCAAGCGGGCCCACCATGCGCGCGACGCGCCCAACATGGGGTCTCGTAGCTGATGCGGCCCAGCACGGCGTGACGCTGATCGAACGGGCTCAACCCCTTCATGTCCTTGTGTACATCGAATTCCGACTGGCCTCGCGCGTTGAACCCATCCCGGCTGGTGCCCGTGCTCGTGTAGGGCGCACCCAAGTCAATCGCCTTGCTGAACCAATACGAGGCATCGACGGTCCAACGGCGCCAGCGTGGTGCCGCGACCGTCAGCTTTGCGGCGTCGTAGTAACCTCGCGAGCCGTTCAAGAATCTGCGGATGTCGAGAATGCTCTGGTCGGGTCGCCGTTCGTTTGTGGTGGCCGTTTCTTGGGGGATGCCCTCGACGGGCCGGCCACGGTTGAGGTTCCACATCGAGATGATCTTGTGGGTGCGGCTGCCGACGTAGCCCGTCGTCAACATCCAGTCGTTGCCGAGCGGCAGTTCCCAACTGAAGTTGTACTGGTGTGAGTACGGCGTCGATAGGTTGGGGTCGTGTTCAAAGACCGTAGCGGGTGTTGTGGGATCGATGTTGTCCGGATCCACATCGCCCAGGGGATTGATCAAGTCGGGCTTCAGGACGGTGATGCGTAGATTGCCCGGGGGGTTGTAGCGAGTCTGACCGTAGGTGACCGGAGCGATTTGGTCGTAGTACAAACCGTAAGCGGCACGAATAACGCCGAGACGATCGCCCAATCGGTAGGCCAGCCCGAGGTACGGCCCGACGTTGTTGCAGTCGCATCCGAACGGCACCGCGTCGAGACGGTTCACTTCGCTCGGCGCCCCCCAGGGCTCGTAGCGAAGGCCGATACTCACGGTGAGGTTCTGGCTCGCCCGCCACACGTCGCCCAGGTAGAGATTCGTCTGCCAGTTGCGGTACCCGCGATGGACGTTGCCGATCGAGATCAGGAACTCGCTGGCATCGCCCAGAAGAAAGTTCGTCACCGAGTCGCGGCCGAAGTTGTCTCGGAAGAGGTAGAAAGGCAAGTGACTGTTGGCCTCGGACCCGTTTACCTGCCGGCGCATCGACTCGAAGCCGGCATTCCAGCTATGACGGCCCCGCGTCTGCCGCAGGCGGCCGCTATATCGAAACTGGTTTTGCGCGCGGTCGATCGGTACGCTCGAGCTGCCGATTCGCTCAAATACAAAGCCGGTGGAGATGTTCGCACCGGGGTAAGACTCATCGGGAAGGATGATCGACGAGACCCGATCGAAGCCCGCCGTGAAATCGGTGATCGTCGCGGGCGACCAAACCCGGTTCCAAGTGATGCGCGCGTCATGAGAGCGCGTCGTCGTATTCGGGTTCTGACCCCCGACGAGCTGGAATGCTTCGACCTTTTGGGTGCGAAATCGGTGCCGCATGATCAGCCGGTCACGATCTGAAATATTCTGCTGCAAGCGGGCGCCGAGGTTGTTGTTGTCGATGCGTTGCGGCGCGTTGGTGTTGAGGGCACGCTCGTTGATGTCGGTGCGGTTTGGCAGCTCCTTCGGATAGGCGGCAAGAATCCTCTCGATGAACTCGCGTTTTTGTGGATCGGTCGCGAGCGGTGTGCGTTCGTCCGGACGAGGCACGAGGATGTTCCCATTGACGTTGCCGCGGATTTCGTCCCGCGACGCGTCGACGCTGAAGATCGCGCCCCGCCATACCGGGACGGTCAGCGCGGCGCCGTAGTTGTTCTCGCGGGCCGGCCGAACACGGCCGACCTGGAAGAACGAGCGGGCGCTGAGGATGCTGTTGTTGTGTCCCCAGAAGAGGTTGCCGTGGATCCCCTGCGTTGTGGAGGGTGCCACATGCACCGGGCTGGTGGTGCTGCCGCCGAGTTCGCCGCCGAAGTATCGTCGCTCGGCCTCAAACTCACGGACGATCGTGGCGGTCGTTCCGACGCGCTGGTTCAGCTCTTTGAGGACGTTGTTGTCGATGAGCTGGATCCGGACGTTTTCGTTGCGGCGGCTCTCTCCGCCGGCCACGTCCACTTGGCCGAGCAGATTGAGTTCGGTGCGGGTGTCCTCGTCTGGCTCTGCCGGCGTGGAGGTCGGCTCGCCGGTGGCGGCGGGTTCGGCGTCGTCCGCAGTCGGCTTCGCCGACGCCTCGCGGGCCGTAGCGGCCGACTGTGGCGGGGGATCACTCGCCGCGAGTACGACCGCGCCAAGGCAAAGCAGCGTCAGCAAACGCCAGGGAGACTTCAGACGTGACGTACTCATCAACGTTTCTTCAAGGAGAGCGACATGCCCCGGTCGTGCATGTGGATGAACACGGTGTCGAGTGCGGGGTTGGTCGTTACGGCTTCCACGAAATCCGGATACGGCGTGGGGAACCTCATATTGTGCCCCATAATCATCCCACCAGTCGAGGCCCAAATCCGTAAGTCAGGATTCCAACGATTGCCTGAAGCTCCGGTCCGCCGCAACTGCACGCCGCAGCACCACCGAGCCGCGGATGGGAATCCGCGGTTGCCTCTTGGCGCAAACGGACGCGTTCAACCACAGGCTCGAGCCCGGAAGGGCGTCACAATCCTAGCCCATGGATTCATCCATGGGTGTCGGGCCACAGCGCCCTCCGACCGCCCCGAGGCTGTTTCTTGTTGCGCGGGGTCGTTGACCGCGCGCAACAAGAAACAGCCTCGGGGCGAAACAAGCTGATGCAGGCGTTCGGAACCCATGGATGAATCCATGGGCTATGACTGTTCGACCCTGGTCGACACGCATAACCTACGAGTTCGCACACCCTCAACACCCGGCGGGTGAGCCAAGCGCAAACACATCCGCTCTCTTCCAGTTCCACCCGCCGAGTCATCAGGGCCTGACGACACACCGTCGAGGCCGCGGATCTCAAAACTGAGATCGGCGCTACGTGCTTTCGATCGTTAGAGATGTGGGTCGATTCGGCATACTAAGGACGTGATTTGGGAACCGTTAGGCGGGGCCGGGCGTTGCCTTGGCCTGGTGGCGTGTGTCGTGGTTCTGACCTCAGCAGGATACGCCGCCACCGAGGACGAGTTCTTCGAACTGCGTGTGCGGCCCGTTTTGGCGAAGAACTGCTTCGCGTGCCACACCCAGTCGAAACTCGGCGGCCTGCGCCTGGATTCGCGGGAGAGGATGGTCAAAGGCGGCGGCCGCGGGCCGGCGATTGTGCCAGGTGATTCCGAGAAGAGCCTGCTGCTCCAGGCAGTTCGTCATGATCACGCCGAGCTTGCGATGCCCCCACAAGGCAAGCTCAGCGCTGAAGAAGTGCACGATCTTGCAATGTGGATTGAGGACGGCGCCCGTTGGCCGGATGCGGCTACGCGGGCCTCGCGCGGGACAGGCCGCTTTCGTGTCACTCCCGAGCAGCGGGCCTTCTGGTCGTTCCAGCCGATCGGCGACCCCGAGCCGCCCTCCGTCCACAATCCTTCGTGGCCTCGAAGCGCCGTCGACCATTTCATCCTGGCGAAGCTCGAAGCACAGGGTCTAAAGCCCGGCGGAGCGGCCGGCAAGCGCACTCTGATTCGCCGCGCGACGTTCGACCTGATCGGGCTGCCACCGACGCCGGAGGAGGTCGAGGCCTTCCTGGCTGATGAATCGCCGGACGCTTTCGCTCGGGTGATCGACCGCCTGCTGGCATCACCGCACTACGGCGAACGCTGGGGACGCTATTGGCTCGACATCGCGCGCTACTCCGACGACGTGCTTATCGGGGACGCGCCGCAGTTCTACCACTACCGCGACTGGGTCATCGAGGCGTTCAACAGCGACATGCCCTATGACCTCTTCGTCAAAGCGCAGTTCGCGGCGGACCTTCTGCCCGACGTGGACAACAAGAAGCTTCTCCCGGCGCTCACGGTCTTCGTCGACGCGCCGAGCGAGTTCACCGATGACGACCGTGTCGACGTCGCGACCCGCGGCTTCCTGGGCCTTACCGGCGCCTGCGCCAAGTGCCATGACCACAAGTACGACCCGATTCCGACCGACGACTACTACTCACTGCTCGGCGTCTTTCGCAGTACACAATATCGCGAGGTCCCTCTCGCCGATCCGGACGTCGTCGAGAACTTCCAACAACGCAAGAGGGAATACGAGCAGGCGAGGGACGAGCTGAAGGATTTCTTGACAACGGAAAGCTACCAGCTCGGCGACATTCTCGCCGCGCGAACGCGCGATTACCTGGTTGCCGCCTGGAAAGTCCTGGGCCCGGCTCAAAGAGCGGCACCGGAAGTGGCTACGGGAAGCCGCCTCAACCTGGAAACCCTCGATCGTTGGATCGACTACCTACGCCGGCCTGGGAAGCAGCATCCCTTCTTGCGCAAGTGGGAGGA
>JAKZVK010000879.1:0-4774 GCA_047516085.1 Bryobacterales bacterium | reverse complement strand
GGCCAGGGCGTTGTCGTAGCTGTCGCCGCGGGATCCCACCGAGCTGACCGCGGCGTTCGCGGCGAGGCGCTCGCTGTAACGGATGGACAAATATTGACCGCCGCGGTCGCTGTGATGGATCACCCCGGCGACGCTGTGGCCTGCGCGGTTGCGTTCCCAGATGGCCTGCTCGAGGGCGTGCAGCGCCAAGTCGCTGCGAAGCGACCTGGAGGCCTGCCAGCCCACGATGCGGCGGCTGTAGGCGTCGGTGACGAAGGCCACATAGATGAACCCCGACCAGGTGCGCACATAGGTCAAATCCGCCACCCACAGCCGGTTCGGGGCCACAGCACAGAACCGGCGCTCGACGAGGTCACGGGGCCGCTGGACGGTGTCGTCGGCGACGGTGGTGCGCTTGGGCTTGCCGCGCACGACGCCGCGAAGGCCCAGGTCGCGCATCAGCCGCTCCACGGTGCAGCGCGCCACCCGATGTCCCTCGCGGTTGAACTGGGCCCACACCTTGGGCGCCCCATACACCCCGAAGTTCTCAGCGTGCACCCGAGCGATCTGCGCCTTCAAGTCGGCGTCACGGCGCGACCGCGCCGATGGAACCCGGCGTTTAGCGGACCAATACGTCGACGGGGCGAACTGCAGCACCCTGCAGATCGGCTCGACCCCGAAACGGTCCCGGTGGGCGTCGATGTAGGCCATCATCGTGTCCGGCCGTCGAGCTCGGCCGCGAAGAAAGCCGAAGCCGACTTCAAGATCTCGTTGGCCCGGCGCAGCTCCCGGTTCTCACGCTCGAGACCCTTGAGCCGCTCACGCTCGTCGCTGGTCAACCCCGGCCGCCGGCCACAGTCGACCTCCATTCGACGCACCCACTTGCGCACCGTCTCAGGCGCCGGACCCAGCTTCTCAGCCACCGAGGAGATCGCCTCCCACTGCGAACCGCAGTGCCGCTGGGCCTCAAAGACCATCCGCACCGCACGCTCACGAAACTCATCCGGGTACTTCCCCCGGCGTCGCTGCTCTGTCATGGCTCCATCCTCTCAAGAGTCGGAGCCTGCGCAATACCCGGTGAGGTTCACATCACCCACCACATTCGCGCCTGAAGACACGCTGACCAGAGCCCAGCTCGTTACCTTCCTGTACCGCTGTAAGGGCGAGCCGGAGGTAACCATCAACGCCTCAACCCCGGACTGCGACCCCACCGCCGATGTGGTCGAGGACCCTGCCGATGTGGTCGAGGACCCTGCCGATGCGACGGAAGGTGGGTTCAAAGCTGTCAGTGCAGGCAGCAACCATAGTTGCGGGATTCGTACCGACGACACAATCGTCTGCTGGGGCTTCGACGGGCAGGGGCGGACCGACGCGCCGACCGGTGGGTTCAAAGCTGTCAGTGCAGGAAGCGAACATAGTTGCGGGATTCGTACCGACGACAGCATCGTCTGCTGGGGCGACAACGGGCAGGGGCAGACCGACGCGCCGACCGGCAGTTTCAAAGCTGTCAGTGCAGGCGGCGTCCAAAGCTGCGGGATTCGCACCAACAACACCAACATCTGCTGGGGCGGCGGCGATTCCCTGGGTAGTCCGCTCAAAGCTGTCAGCGTCGGACCAAACTATAGTTGTGGAATAGTCAATTGGTCCGATGACCGGATTATCTGCGGGGGCAGCCCGCCAGCCAGCGATCCGACAGGTAGTTTCAAAGCTGTGAGTGCAGGCGGGAGCCATGTGAGCGTAGGCGGGGGAAGCCATTTTTGCGGGATTCGTACCGACGACACCATCGTCTGTTGGGGCGACAACAAGTTTGCGCAGAGCGACGCGCCGGAAGGTAGTTTCAAAGCCGTCAGTGCAGGCGGCGTCCATAGTTGTGGGCTGCGTGCCGACGACTCAATCGTCTGCTGGGGCAACAGCGGGGATGGGCAGAGCGACGCGCTGGCAGGTCGTTTCAAAGCCGTGAGTGCAGGCCTCGACCACACTTGTGGGCTACGTGCCGACAACTCGATCATCTGCTGGGGCTTCAATGGGCTTGGGCAGACCGACGTGCCGACAGGTAGTTAAGAACAGTCAGCGTAGGGCTAAGAGCGTTAGCGGATAGGGCCGCTGGGTGGGTTCCAGCGGTTGCGCCAGTCGATGAGTTTGGCGGTGATCAGTAGGACGATGGCGAGGGCGAGTTGGGCGAGTCGGTGTTGGGGGTGCCGGTCGGTGTTGCGGCGGAGTTGTCCGAAGTTCGACAGCCACGAGTTGGTGCGTTCGACGGGCCATCGCATCCCGAGTGGGGTGGTGGTTTTGTGTTGGGCGGTGCCGCGTGGTCGTCGGCGGGCGCAGATGACGTCGTCGATGCCCCTGTCGGCGGCGCAGGCCCGGACGGTGCCGCTGTCATAGCCGCGGTCGAGGTGCAGGGTCTCGACGTCGGCGAGCAGGCCGCGGTCGGCTGCCGCGTCGAGGGTGGGGGCGAACAGAACCTGGTCGTGGCGGTTGGCGCCGTCGGCGCTCCAACCCACCGGGATGCCGGAGCGGTCACACAGCAGGGACCACTTCCAACCGGATTTCCCCCGGTCAGTAGGGTTTCTGCCGGTACCGGGGCCACCGCAGGGCGCTTTGTGGGCGGACCCGTCGACGGCGACCTCGGTGAGGTCGAAGCCCACGATGCGGTCATAGGCCGCCAGCGCCTCTTCGGCCACGGCGTCGAACACGCCGGCTTCGATCCATTCGTCGCGGCGTGCCCGCAGCGTCGTGTCCGAGACCTCGCAGCCCAACAGGCGCTCCGCGGTCTGCCAGGAACAACCCGTCGCCAACCGCGTCAAGATTCCCTCGAAACACAGCCGGTCCGGCGCCCGTCGCCGGTGACAACCCAACGGATGGGAATCCTCCCGCACCGGCAACCGCGCCCGCACCGCCGCCCACACCGCATCTTTCACTTCCTGATCCAACGCGCGCATAATGAGCCTACCTCCACCAGTTGTCGGCGATGATTCCACTCGAAATTCAACTCGAGACAGAACCGCAACTGGTGGACGGCCCCACCCGCCTCTCCCCCAGCCACTCGACCACCAACCCCCCAGGTCAACACCTATCCGCGCGGCCGCTAAGCCTGAATCCACCGACGCGGTGAGGCTTCACTATCGAGCGCACCAACTCATGGCTATCGAACTTCGGGCAGCTACGGCGCAGCACCGACCGCAACACCACCGCACGCCTCGGACAACTCGCACTCGCTGTCGCGCTGATCATCACCGTCAAACTCTTCAAATGGGCCGACCGATGGAACCACACCTGATCGCCTATTTGCGCTCGCTCTTAGCGGGGTCATCTGGCTCCATCCACTGCTCGTGCTTCTTCTTGTAACTGTCGTAGAGGGCGCTGATCGCCCGCTTGAGCGCCGCTGGCACGGTGTCACGGGAGAACCCCTTCTTGGGAATCGTGTGGTCGTACAGATTGCGCCACTCGACGCTGCCCGCAGAGTCGTCCGATACCGGCACCTGGGGGATCTTCACCAGTCCAGACTCGATGCTGTCCATGAGCGGGAAGTCCGACACAACCCACGGGAACATCAGTTCCTTGCGCTCCGCCCCCTCAATGAAGATCGGCGTGGCTGAGAAGTCGTAGACGGGACCGAGTCGCCCAGCGTCCCTGAGCGCCTCGATCGCCCCGAACCAGATGGCTGCGGCCTTGGAGTCGTCGTCCTCGGACGTGCACCGGCCCTCGGCGGGCAGGTAGCAGTGGTGGGCCTCGTCGTTGAGGACGCACACTCGTGGCGACCCCTTCCCGTCCGGAAGGCCCCTGAGGGTGCGGTCGAGCACTGCCTCCATTGACTCGACTTCCTTGTTGGCCCGCCCCGCGCGCATCAGTTTCTTGGCGTCTGCCGATTTCAGGCCACCGAGTCGGTCCCGTGGCTGGAATGCTTGGAAGTTCAGGATGCGCACCTGGACTCGCCCGAGGTCTTGACGGGACCGTGTGGGCACCAAGTGCATCTCGTCGTAGATGTTGTCGGGGCGGTCGGCGTCCAGCACCGCTAGGCGTTCTCGGACGGTGTGCCCTGGGGTGAGCGCCACCAACGAGGTCGTGTAGCGGCCGTCGCGTCGGAGGGACGATCCGGCGTTGACGGCGTGCCAAGCGATGACCATGCCCATCACAGCGGTCTTGCCCGAGCCGGTGGCCATCCGCACAGCCGCACGCCAGATGCCAGCGTTGTAGTGGCCGGCCGCCTCATCGAGATGTGCCCTGATCTCGGCCAGCGCCGGCGTGCGGCTTGCGCTCGCCTCGGTCAGCCAGATGACAGTCTCAGCGGCCTCGACCTGAGCGAAGAAGAGACGCGGCACATTGGTTTCGCTGCGCCAGTGCCGCATGAGGCGCTTCGAGGCGTCCGTGGCGTCTGGGTACCCAGCCTCCTGCCAGAGCCCGACTAGGACACGGATGCGATTGACCAGTTCGTTCTCCTCGGCGGGGACGGTCTGGAACTGCATCTGTGACGAGCGCTCTTTGGGCACGATGGACATGGCCTGGCTCGGACGGCGCCCATTGATGGCCACACCGGTGGCGGTGTTGTCGGCGGCGAGTTGCCAGTGCCGCGACGGCTCCGCGTGCGGAGGGTTGAGGACGGGCTGGGAGATGTGGTCTGGGAGTGCTCCGTCGGGTGGAGTGCCTCGGCCCTTGGCCGTGTCATCTTGCGCTTCGGGCATGGCGCACCAGTCTTGCAGGTCATGCGACCGAAGTTCCTTCGGGCGGCTCATCGGGAGTTGATGATCGAGCGGATGGCCGACATGGATGCACTCGTGAGCGCGAGCCGATGGAG
>JAKZVK010000878.1:0-4695 GCA_047516085.1 Bryobacterales bacterium | reverse complement strand
TGACGGCGAGGCGAGAGAGTTGCTTCCACAATTCGGAGGAGGCAAGAGCAACGGCACGGCCTGGTATGAAGTACAAGGGCAGGGCCACGAAGCCCGCTGGGTCAAGCACGCTGTGAGCGCGGAAAGCTATGGTCACGGCATCGGAGCGGGAGACGTGAACGGCGACGGGCGCGCGGACATCCTCACACCCCAAGGATGGCTTGAAGCTCCGCCGGACCCTCGGACGACGCCGTGGCCGTGGCGAGGCGAATATACGGCCGGCAAGGCGACCGGCTTTCTCTACGTGCACGACGTAGATGGTGACGGCAAGAACGATATCGTCAGTAGCATGGCGCACGACTACGGCGTCTTTTGGCTGCGGCAAGAGACCGACGCCTCAGGGCAACGCCGTTGGGCCAAGCAAACGATCGACGACGCCTGGTCGCAAGCACACGCCATGACGATGGCCGATCTCACCGGCAACGGCCGGCTCGATCTCGTCACGGGTAAACGGTTGTTCGCTCACAACGGGCATGACCCCGGTGGGCATGAGACAATGGGGATGTACTGGTACGAATACGTCGACGTCGGCAGGAAATGGGAGTGGATTCGGCACATTGTGCACTATGGAGGGCGCGTGGGTGGCGGTATGCAAATCCCGGTCGTGGACATCGATCGTGACGGCGACCTCGACATCGCTGTCGCCGGCAAGGGTGGGGTGTTTTTGTTTGAGAACCAAACGAAACGGCCTCCCGGGCGCTGACCGGAACCCCTATGCGGGCCTTGAGTATGACTTTCGGCGTCCACAATCCAGCCGTCCCAGTGCACCCAACTCTCACCTCGACTTCAGTGGAGGTAGTACCAAAGTACGGCTCGCGTAAACCGTTTGCCCTAGAGAAAAGTTGGTACCAACGCTACATTGCGTGCAGGGGAAATTCGATATTACAATTGAATTGCGAAAGATCTGAAGAGCCATGCAGGCGGCCCTTCTTCTCAAGCTGTTTCGGATGTGAGTGAACAGGGTGGACGGAACCAACAAGAAGCGACGCGGCCGGGCACGGAAAGACCGCGACCTGCCTTTTAGCGGTGGCTCGCGGGGGAGTTCGCCGGAGAGGCCCGCACTGGAGCCGGAAGCCAGGTCCGACGACTCGACCGAAACCTCCGGCATCAGCGAAGGCCGGTCGGACTCCAGGGTACCCCTGGGCAGTACCAAGAAGTGGGCCGGCGCTCCCGGCACCCATCCGTTCGACTACCCTGTAGGTCACCGGCTGTTCCGACCCAAAGAGTTCACCAGCCACAACGTGATTCTGCCGAATCCACAGCTCACTTCCGCCAAGCTGCTGGCGACGGCCCGCTTCAAACAGCAAGAGATGGCCAAGAGCGGGACTGCGGGTGCCAAGACGGGAGAGTGGGCCGCGCCCTCAGTCAACCTTTTTGCCGACGAGAATCCAAGTTGGGCCGAGATCGTCGGACGCGAAATTTCGAAGGTGAGAGGGCGCGCGGCGCGCGGCGGCGTGAAGGACGAGCCGAAGCCGGACGCCTGGGGACTCGATCAAGAAGACATCCGGGCCAAGCCGTCGAAACGGAAAGTGAAGCGGGCCGTGCCCAACGAGTGGAGCTTCGACAGCCCCCGCCCCTACGCGCGGTTCAATCAGAAATCCCGGTCTGGGCCCATCCAGTGGATGCGCGGTACGTTTCAGCACCGCCGTATCTCACAGGCCGTCGCGGCGGTGGTGTTGATCTTATTTGTTAGCAGCCTAAATGTGCCGTGGAACTCGTTGTTTGAAGAGCACGTCGACACGATGAAAAACAGTATTGTCGGGGTGATCAACAGCGTGAGCCAGCCGATCGAGGAGCGCGCAGCCTTCTTCATCGTCGACGACTTCAGCAGCGACACCCAAAAGTGGTTGTCACGCAGCGGCCGTTCCATAAACAGGAACGCCGAGGGGCTGATAGCGTCCGGCGACATGTTCCTGCGCAACGACACGTTGCGTTTCTCCAGCTACCGCATGGACTTCAAGGCCAAGATCCAATCCGGTGCCGTCGGCTGGGCGGTTCGTGCTTCGGACTTTGACAACTACTACGGCTTCAAATTGGTCGAATCGAGAAGGAACAGGGGGAGTTCGTTTCACCTGGAACGATTCGCCGTGGTCGACGGCGCGCGGACCACGGCCGTCAACTCGGGTCCCATCCCGCTGCCGAAGGACTTGGCCCATTCGCGCGGGTTCAACAAGATCACCGTTCGAGTTCGTGACGAACAGATCACCACGATGGTTAACGGGTGGGGGGTCGATTTCTGGCGCGACTCGCGGCTGCCGCGCGGTGGCGTCGGCCTGTTCACCAACAGTGGCGAGGTGGCCCAGGTCAATCAGTTGACGGTGACGGGCAACGACGACCCTTGGGGCCTGATTCTGTACGGTACGGTCGAGACGTTGCGCTCGATGCGTGACCGCATTTCTTCCCCGGCTGTGATCGTGTTCGCGCCCGTCCCGTTGCAATACCTGGCCCAACGCTAGTTAGCTGCTCGGCAGCAAGACACCCAAGGACGAAGCACCCGCGGATGCGGCCCAACTCCGTTGGCCCTTGGGGCTGCGATCGGCTCAACCGCTTGCAGAGGACGACGATGTCGCCGTTATTGGCGATACCCCCGAAGCAGTTCATGCAGTTCATGCGGTTCGTGGTGGGCTCGTGTGCGGCGGGCCGTCCGCGCAAGCGCCGGCGCAAGGCTCCACATGAACGGCCCAACGCTTCTGCCAGGCTTGACACCCTTGTTCAGACGGCTACTCCTCCAAGGGCAACGCAACCAACTCGCCCGTCGCTGCAGACTTGTAGGCGGCCAGCATTGCCTCCGACGCGTGTGCCGCGTCGGCCAGCGTGACCTCGGGCTCTTTGCCTTGCTCCAGACAGTCGAGGAACATCGCCTGGTCAGAGCGCGCGGGGATCGCGGGTGCCACGAACCAGCCCGGCTTGGGACGCGCCTTCGTTCTCTCCATCGTGCTCGACCAGAAACCCATCGGGTCGGCGGGATCCTCCGAGGGCGGAGCCCAGACATCCACGTCGGAGGAAATCTCGGCGCGCGGTGTATTGGCGTCGATTAGGACGCTCCCTTTCGTGCCGATCAGCCGCGTAAAGTTGGGGCCGGACCCAGGGTGGCTACGCCAACCGATACGGCCGGCGCTCATGGTTGCGGTGATGCCGCCATCGAGCGTCACCGCCAGCGCCCCGAAGTCCTCGACATCGCGCCCATGGTGCTCTTCGAAGAAGTAGTTGGCAGTGGTGGCGTAGACCGATTGGAAGCTTGGCCCACCCAGCAGCCAACGAAGCAATGTTAGCGAATAGACGGCCGTGGTCCAGATTTCTCGTTTGGCGTCGGGAAAGGTGAACTGCCGCGGCGGATAGTGCTCCTTGCGGGGCCGGCCCACGGGCACGCCGCCGGTGTAGCCCTTCGAGAACATCAGGTCGCAGTGAATCGCGCGGATGTCGCCGAGCACGCCCGATTCGACAATGCGCTTGAGCCGCTGTGCGTAGGGCGCGCCGACTTGCGTGAACATCTGCCCGCGGAGGCTCTTGCGACGCGCGGTCTCGACCAGCTCGTTTGCGTCCGCCATCAGAGTCGCCATGGGCTTGTCGACGTAGATGTGCTTGCCGGCGCCAGCACACAGCGTACTCACGCGGGTCCGCCGCTCGAACTCCGAACAGACCGAAACGAGGTGAACGTCCGAACGTGCTAGCGCGTCGTTCAAATCCGGCAAGAGCGGAATGCCCATCGCGTCCGCCAACTCGCGGTTGAGACGCGCGCGACGCCCGTCAATGTTGGTTTCGTCCGTGAGCCCGACGACCTTGGCTCGCGGATCGTCCTGAAAGCCGCGGCCGTAGTTCTCCTGGTGCGTCATCCCGCCGGTGACGAGCAAAACGCCGAAGGGTGCGGTCGGTGGCATAGGGCGCGGACGGGAGCGACGACAGAGAGATTGTAACGCGTCAGCGTTCGAGCACGAGGCGCGCGTTGTCTTCGAAGATCGCCTTCTGTTGCGATTCGCTCAGCCCCGCCTCTTTCACCTTCAATAGGGCGGATTCGAAATAGAAGAACGGAAAGTAGGATCCGAAGAGCACTCGATCTTCCGGTACGCCCTCGAGCAGGCCGTTGATACCACCAACCCCTTCGAGCATCGCGAAGTCAAAGTAGGCTTCGCCGCTATAGGTGAGCCTACCGAGTAACTTGCCCGAGGGCTCCCGCTTCCGGTTCTGCATGACGAGCCTAAGGTCTGGTGTCTTTCTCATCACGGCGAGCAGCGGCGCGGTGTCAACTTCAACAACACGCACCAACGGATGCTGTGTGCGAGTGTCTTCCATGTTGAGGGCGATCTGGACGATGAGTCCGCGCTTGGCCGCGAGGCCCGCAAGCTCGGCGAACCTGGGGTCGTTGAGTTGATAACCGTGATAGTTGGGGTGGAGGCGAATGCCACGCATATTGTGGTCTTCATGGCAACGGCGCAGGTCTTCTTGCCAGTCGGGCAAGGTGGGGTTCACCGAACCGAACGGCAGCAGGAGGCCCCCGCCGTGGGTGTCGCAAGACTCGGCGAGGCGGGCGTTGGCCGCTGCCAGGTCCTCATGAAGAACGGCGTCGAAGCTGCCCGCCCATGCCTGGGTCACGTTGTGTTCTTTGAGTTTGGCGACGAGATCGCGAGGTTCGTCGCCGGGCAGGCGGCGGAACGGCCA
>JAKZVK010000877.1:0-5066 GCA_047516085.1 Bryobacterales bacterium | reverse complement strand
TGAACACGTCCGCGCCATGCTCGGCGAACGCCCGGGCCATGGCCTTACCAAGGCCTTTGCTGCCGCCGGTGACGAGAGCGGTTTTACCGGTGAGATCGAAGAGTGTCGACATAGGTAGACTATCTTCCCTCAAAACGTAGGGCGACTGCCCCAGATCCATCCGTAAGGGCGGGGGCGGGCTCTGGTAGCAGTCTAGGTGGGGGCCCCCGCGCTACAGAGGAGTGGACGGAAGTCCACGCTTGCGCGGGCGTGGGCCCGGGCGCCCGCGGATTTACATCCGCGGCTCTGTAGCGCCAATAGGGACGGCTCAGGGTGACTGGCTGGAGCCTACTAGGGACAGCAGACCACGTCGCACGCGTCCCAGCGACCACTATGCTTTGCGCAGATCGGAAACCGTCTTCGAGAAGCCGACGATGTTGTTCTCGACGAGCTTGATGTCGCTGGTCTCCGCGCCGATGCGGACCCCGGTGCGGCTTAGCGGCTTTCGCGTCTCGCGAATGTCGTTGCGGGCGATCGTGACGGATTCGGTCTCGCCTTGCACGTCGACGCCGATGCCCTCCTCGGCTCCGCTGTCGATGATGCGGTTGTTCTCGAGCAGGTTGCGGTGCGGCGCGAAGGCGCGGCCCCTCTCGCGACGGAAGATCACGCCAACCTCGCCGCTGCGAAGGATCTCGTTGTCGCGGACGATGTTGTCGGTGTCGCGGTGCCCTACCGAGACTCCGTAGCGGTGGTTGTCGACGATCGTGTTATTCTCCGCCAGCCCGTACTTCACGCCCCAGCAGAAGAACAGTCCCAGCTCGTTGCCCTCGAGTCGGTTCCTCCGCATCAACGGACGTTGGGAGCCCGACCCCGGATGTAGGCCGTAGCCGGCGTGTCCGTGGCTGTGACTGTCTTCCACGATCACGTCGTGGCAGATTTGCCAACTGATGCCGTCACCGTTGTAGTCGTGGGCGGTGACTTGGCGCATTTGGATGCGGTTGCAGTCCTGCAAAAAGATGCACCCGGCGTAGTTGCCGTTGAGGTTTTCGTTGTTGGCCTTGTTGCCGTCGAGGGTGATGTTCTCGATGACTAGGTCTTCGATCTCCTCGCCGCTCAGGACCGGAAAGAGTTTGGAGACGGTGGGCGACTCCTTCACCCAGAAGTTCTTTCGTAGGGCACGGTCGAGCTTGAAGCGATTGCCACTGCGGGCGACGAGGGTGCGCTTCAACACCTCCTGGCCGCGGTTGTGAGGGTTGCGTGTTTGAAGGCAGACGCCGTCGCCGACCTGGAAGCCCGACGGATCGGCGAGCGTGACTTCTTGGTCGTACCAGTCGGAGTCCTCGGCCAGAGTGGTGCTGATCGAGGGCGTCTTGATCAGAATGGATTCGGCCCCGCTGCCCAGGATCCGCACGCCGGAACGCAGATAGACGGCGTTGTCGAGACGGTACGTGCCGGGCAGGATGTGCACCGTCCCGCCGCCCAAGCGGGCCACGTAGTCAACGGCCGCCTGGATCGGTTTGTCGGTGTCGCCCACGAGGTCTCCCTTCCCCGCACCGACGGTAACAGTGAGGCGTTCGCTCCAGTCCGGCTGGAGGGCGTCACCCGAAGTGGCACGCGGGCGGGTGACCTTCGGCCGCCCATCGGCCCCGCTCAAGCGAGTAGAAGCCAACCCGGCCAGACCAACAGAACCAACGCTCAGCAAGCACCGCCGGGTAAGACGTGAGGGTTTGTTCCTAACCACGATGGACCTCCCCCGCGCTTGAATCGAATATTTTGTTTACGGGAACATCGCGCGCATCCGTGACAGCATGCCTCGCAGGGCCTGGAGCCCGCGAATCTGCCGCAACAGATCTGTCATTAGGGCGTCCGGGGAGCCCCCGTAGAGAACGTTGACGGCACCGGCATTAACAACGCCGTTCAGGTGTTCGAGCGGGACGCCAATCGCCAGATCGTCGAAGCCATCCAAGTCGAAATCGCCCGCGGCGAGGGTGTCACCGAAAAAGTCGCCCGCTTCTGACTCGTCCATCACACCGGCGCTGTTCTGGAACCAGACCTGGTTCCCCTCCGCGCTCAGTCCCCCGGCTCGTCCGTAGATCACGTTGACTGCGCCCGCGGCGGCGAGCGCTCCGATGTCCTCGCGATTGACGCCGATGGCTAGGTCGTAGAAACCGTCGTTGTCGAAGTCGCCCGCGGCCAGGCTCTCGCCCAATGTGTTGTCCTCTTCCGCCGCTCCGGCGATTCCGGGAGTATCCTGGCTGAAGATCTGGTTACCGATCGAGGACAGCCCACCGGCGGCGCCATAGATTACATTGACCAGGCCGGCCCTGTCTGCCCCGGGGAGATCTTCGCGGGCCACACCGATGGCCAAATCGCAGAAGCCGTCGCTGTTGAAATCGCCGGCGGCGAGAGCCCACCCGAGAGCGTCGCCGAGTTCCGCGACCCCCAGGATGTTTGTGGTGTTTTGCGTCCAGACCTGGTTGCCGGCCGTCGCGAGCCCTTCCGCGGTGCCGTAGAGCACATGAACGGACCCGGCGTCGTCAACGGCACCGACATCTTCCTTCTGCACACCGATGGCCAGATCGTCGTAGCTGTCATTGTCGAAGTCCCCGGTGGCAAGCGACCAGCCGAATTCATCTGAGTCTTCATTGGCGCCCGCGATGCCGGGAGTGTCTTGATGCCAGAACTGGTTGCCCTCGATGACGAAGCCGGCGGCGGAGCCATACAACACGTTCACGGCCCCGGTGCCCGTGTCCGCTCCGATGCCTTCCAGCCGCACACCGATGGCCAGGTCATCGTAGCCGTCGTGGTTGAAGTCGCCTGAGGCGACCGACCAGCCGAACACGTCGCCGGCTTCGGCTACATCTTCGATGCCGGCCGTATCCTGGGTCCAGAGGCTGTTTCCGACGTCAGTAAGGCCTCCGGGGGCGCCATAGATCACGTTGACCGCGCCGGCGTTGACGACGCCGACCACGTCTTCGCCCGGCGAACCGATGGCAAGGTCGTCGAAACCATCACCGTTGAAATCTCCCGTGGCGAGGGAGTTGCCGAAGACATCTCCCGACTCGGGAGCCCCGGCAATGCCTGGCGTCTCTTGACTCCACACCTGGTTGCCGTCGGCGTTGAGTCCTCCCTCGGCTCCGTAGATGACGTGAACGGTACCCGCGTCGGCTAGGTCCCCGATATTCTCCTTCGGGGCCCCGATGGCCAAATCATGGTATCCGTCGTTGTTGAAGTCTCCGGTCGCGACCGCCCCACCAAGGCCGTCACCCGTCTCATTCGTGCCCATGATGTCAGGGCTGCCTTGGTGCCAAAACTGGTCCCCCGTCGAAGAGAGCTGGGCGTGAGCGGTCATCGGGAGAAGGCTGAGACCGAGAAGAACCACGAGGGCCTGGCCTGAGGAGGCGCCCGGCGGCTGGGTTTTGGCCGGGGGTTTGGAGGATTGAGTAGTCATGCCGTTGTCTCCTTTAACGCTCGCACCTATTCGGGGACCGCGCCGTAGACCGGCACAGTGACAAACGCTCCCAGACCCGCGTCAGCCGCGCTGAATCCGACACCTGACAGCCCGATGCCTTCGCCTTCCACCTCGACGACGCCATTGTTGCCCGCGGTGCACGCCAGCAGGTCGCGAATCAGGAAGGGGAAGTGCTCTCCGGCCGTGAACGGACGAGTGGTGTTGCATACCTCGGTTCCGCTTGGGGCATTCGCTCGAAAAGTGACGGTTTGCTCTACCAACGACACGACGGCCAGCGAGGCGACAAACCCGTTCGTGTTGGTATAGGGAACGAAGAAACTGTCATGCAGACGGCTCTCGGTTGGGATGGAGGCTTGAAACAATCGTTCGCCAGGCACCTGATTGCTGAACTTGGCAACCAGCGCGACAGAGTTCTCCGGTGTGCTGGTGACGACGGCGTAACCGATTCGCACGTCCCCCTCCGCGCCGGGCACGGTCACGGCAAATCGTACGCCGCCCGGGGCGATGGCGTCGCCGATCATGCCGGTCTCGATCGTACCGCCGTCCTGCATGACGGGCAGAAGCATCGGGGCGCCGGCACTGGTGAAGAAGGAAACTTCGAAACTTGCGGGCCCGACGGTGACGTTGACCGCCTCGAAGACAGTGAAGAAGAAGGCCCCGCCCGCGAGGGCGCCGTTGGCGATTTGCGGTAGGATTTCATCGCCCGGCAAGACGAACGTCTTCGGTATTGGCCTGTGTGGCAGCGCAGCGGCTAGCGTACCCGGTGGAAAACTGGGCAACTGGGGTGAGTCGGCTGGTTGACCCGCCAGCAAGGTAGCCGAGATGAAAAACAGAGTAAGTGCTCGCAACATTCTGTACCTCCAAAGGACCGTTGGCTGCGCGGAGAGCAGCGATACCCGCGGCCGGAACCTACGATGTGACTGTCCTCGCGCCACGAGTATACTCCTGTAGAGCGTTCCTACGCAAACAATGCTTGGCTGTTGGCCCGGCGCAGGGGGGCTGAAGATGAGGCGGGCCGCTGTGGGGCCTGGGCTATAGTAAAGCCGTGATCTCGATGTACATGCGGGCTGCAATGCGCCAGGCTCAGTACGAAATGATTGAAGATGACGATACCTTCTTCGGTCGTATCCCCACGTTGGATGGAGTTTGGGCGAGCTCACCCAGCCTGGAAGGTTGCCGAGAGGAACTCGAAGAGGTAATGGAAGACTGGCTGTTGTTTCGAGTGTCTGAGCGGTTGCCGATTCCAAACCGTCCGCATGCCGAACCCTCATCAGGGTGACATTACCCGAGGGCTCGTGATCCGTATTCTGAGGGAAGCGGGGGTTTCTCGGCAGGGGCGTAGATCGAGTGACGGCGCTCCGCGCCGAGTGCGCGCGGTCGCGTCTACCCAGCCGCCGCGCCCTGGGCTCTCTGTTCCCGGTAACGCCGGTCCATTTCCCGCGCCTCGGCTAACTTATCGTCTAGTGCCTGGCGCTGGCTCTCCTCGGTGAACTTCGAGCTATCGTTCTGTGGCGCCTTGGTTGTAGGCCACCTCCAGCCATAGCCCCATCGAAAGGAAGTGGGGAAGATCCCGAGCCCGCCCACTCGCACGCCAAAAAAGCGGAACGGCGCGAGG
>JAKZVK010000876.1:0-2987 GCA_047516085.1 Bryobacterales bacterium | reverse complement strand
ACGTCCGCCCCCGTAGTGGTGAGCGGGGCCGGGAGCATGCGGGCGACACGATCGGGGTCGGTTTGGAAGCGGACCAGGAGGCGTTGTAGCCGGACAGGATTGCGGCCGTAGACGCGGGACACAGACGCGAGGACCAGACCGGCGAGGCCCGTTCGCATGCCCGTTTGCAAGAAGGCGCGGCGGTTCGGGAGTGTGGAGAGGGGCGGCAAGCGGGGTTTACCCGGAGCTACGAAGATCCGTGGACGTTGACGGACCGATTATAGCGAAGCGGGCCGGGCTACTTCGCGCTTGCCCCGACGGGTTCGGGCGCGGGCAGCTTGGGCTGAGTCGGAAGCGCGGTTGTGGCCACGTTCAAGGCGGGTAGTCCCATGCTCTCGCCGAGTTCCGACAGGGTTCCGAGGTCCACTGGCCCCACGATGTTGATGACCGTGAACTCCTGCTCTTCCTCGGAGACGACGGTCATTCCCTTGACCTGCTCGTCCTCGACGTAGGAATAGATCGAAAGAGTTTCAGCCTTGTTGCGATCCTTGACCTCGATCACAGGCATCCAACCGGGCGCCCTCATCTGCTTGTGAATCGGGTCGACGTCTTCGGCGCCGTAAGCCTTCTTGCTCCCAAACCAGAAGCGGCGCACGTAGATGCCTTTCAGGCCGCCGAGCAGCTTCTTGACCGGCTCGGTCACGCCCTTGCGAACTGCCAGCAGCTTGCTGCCCCCCGCGAGCGACTTGCCATCGAGGTTAACGCGAACCACTTCCTCCGCTCTTTCGTCCAAGTGGTCGAGGTCCATATCGAGCTGCGCCCCGGACTGCGCCCAGAGCGGCGCCACCGACCACGCCAGTATCAGTAGCCACGCCAGCTTCCCCCACACAAGCGTCATGGTGCCGTCTCCCCCAAACTGCGATAGAAAGCCGCGTCACGCGCCTTATTGATTTTGTTGCCGGCAAGTTGCAGCGCGAGCATCAACTGATCGGCCGCCCGCTCGTCCGCGATGGCGCCCGCCCGCCGAACGCGGCCTTGTTGAACGTAGACGCCCACGGCAAGCGACGCGGCCATTGCGCCGGCGACCGCCCAGCGCCAGATGACCGGCTTCTGACGGGGCAGTTTCTTGATGGGCTCCGGTGCGCGGGCAGTCTCCGCGCGGACCCGTTCCATCACTCGGCTGGTAAAGCTGGGCGCGGGATCGCGGCGGGCATAGATGGCCCGCAGGTCGTTTTCGACCTCTCGCAGCTCGTCGCTCGTCAGCCTATCGTCGCGCGGTGCCATAACAAAGCTCCCCCTCCAGCGCGGGTATCTTTTCCCTGAGCCGCGCCAGCGCCCTGCGTAGGGTCGTCTTCACCGTGTTCAGAGGCATGTCAAGGACCTCGGCGATCTCGATCAGTTTCAAATCCTCTTGAAATCGCAAGATCACCACCATGCGCATCTTGTCCGGTAAAGCATCCACCTTCTGCCTCAACGCCTCCGCCAGCATCGGGTCCCGCGGCCGGACCTCGACGCCCGGCTCGACGACATCCTCAAGCGGCTGGTAACGGCGATGCTTCAGCCGCCGGGTGTAGTCGATGCACTTTCTCTTGACGGCCTGCCGTAGCCAGAAGGTCAGGTGCAGGTCCGACTCGATGCGGTGCAAGTTCTTAAACAGCTCCAGGTAGACATCCTGAGCCACGTCCTCGGCGACGGCACGATTGCCGAAAAAATGATACGCGAGACTATAGACCATCGACTTGTGCGAGTCGACGATCTCCCCAAACGCTTCGGTGTCGCGAAGCGCGTCTTCAACCAGTCGCCTTGGAGCCTGGTTCACGTCTTTCTACCAGAATACGCGCTAGCAGCGCGGAAAGGTTCAAGCCGGCTGCAGAATTGCTCGATTCTGTTCCAGATCGGGTGGAGCACGTCAAGGAGCTGGTGGTCTGAATCCATCAAGACCAACTCGGCCTGGGGTTTGTCCCGGGCATACTGGACCGACACCTCGGGGTCAACGAGGTCGTCGTGGCGGCCGTGAAAGATCATCGTTGGCTGGGGCGCCGGCGGGTACGGGTCGTGCCCAAGGGCGTCTTCGAAGAAGCCGTAGCCGATCGAAGCCGGCTCGTCGCGTCCGTAATGGTAAACGGGCATCTCGCCGCTCTGCTTCCAGGCGTCCATCTGCTCTTTGCCGAGGCGATTGGCCCATCGCCTCACGAAATCGAAGGCGGGTGCAAGCAAAACCAGCGCCGGGACGAGGTCCGGCCGGCGCGAGGCGTAAAGCGCCGCCAGGTATCCGCCCAGGCTTGACCCGACTAATAGACAGGGCTCGTGCTCGCGCACGGCCTGGCCGACCGCCTCGAGTTGAGCGCTGACTGTCGTATCCCGGAAGTCCCCCTCGACGAGCTCGGGTTGGAAGACCTCGGCGCCCACGCCCGAGAACTTGCCGTGGAAATAGTGCCCCTTCTTCGACTGCGTGCCCGAGGCGAAGCCGTGGAGGTAAACGATGTTGGGCATCTCGGAGGTTCGGCGGCTCTTACTTACTGAGGTAAAGCTGGTGGTATCACTCGCCGTTCTCGGCGGCCAGCACTTTGTTCAGTCGACGCTGATGCCGCTCCTCTCCGCTGAACTCAGCGCCAAGGAAGGCGCGGACCAAGTCCGTCGCCAGCGCGACGCCAATGATGCGGGCCCCCAAGCACAGCACATTGAGGTCGTCGTGCTCGACGCCCTGGCGGGCCGAATAGCTGTCATGACAGAGGGCGGCGCGAATGCCGCGCACTTTGTTGGCTGCCACCGAAGCACCCACCCCGCTGCCGCAGACGACGATGCCGCGTTTGGCCTGCCCGTCGGTCACCGCCCGAGCCACGGCGAAGGCGAAGTCGGGGTAGTCGTCTGCTGCATCGTATTCGTGCGCGCCCAGGTCCACGACCTCGTGGCCGGCTTCCTCGATGATGTCGCGCAGTTCCGTCTTGAGAGGAAAGCCTCCGTGGTCGGAGCCCATTGCCACCTTCATGTTTTCGATCTTACAGGAA
>JAKZVK010000875.1:0-17692 GCA_047516085.1 Bryobacterales bacterium | reverse complement strand
ACGCAGTGGTCATAGTGCAGATGCGTCAGAAAGAGCCGCGTGATCTCCGTCGGCGAAACCCCCTTGCGCAACAGCCGCCGCACGGACCCGGGCCCACAATCAAACAACAGGGCTTCCTTGCCGAAACGCACCAAGTAGCTTGAGCCAGCCCGGTGCGTGAGTGGCGCCGGAGTCCCCGTGCCCAAGAGAGTGAGAGAAATCGACATGGCTGGATGTTAGTGTATCCGTCGTGCCCTATCATTGCTCGTCCACCACCGACCCAAATCCGTACGCAACGATTCTGTCGAATCGCTTGGCACCCAAGCCCGCGGCGATCTCGCCATCGAAGCTTCCGAGCCACGGACGGAAGTCCGTGGTTGCCGCTCATTGCAACGGACGCCAACCCACGGGTCCGAGCCAGGGCGAAGTTCTCACACCAACGGCACATTGAGCCGCCCGAACCAGGTCTGCTACTCTCGTTTTACCTTTTTCTTTACCTCTTTCTGGCACGTCGATCGGGGGAACTGCAATGAACAACAGAATGATTCGGAGCGCATTGAGCTTCGTGGGTCTGATCATCCTAATGACTGCGAGCCTCCGGGCTCACAGCGAGGGGTCGAGTGGGGTTGAGAACTTTGCGGCGCTCGTAGGCAGCCAATACCGTATCCACTCGAACATCACCTACAAAGTCGCCAACGGCTATGAGGCCAAGTTGGATGTGTACGAGCCCCGCGACACCGACGAACCTCGCGCGACGGTGATCTACATCCATGGCGGCGGCTGGACCGGTGGTACCAAAGAGGGCGTCGCCCTGCGGCTGCTGCCCTATCTCCAAATGGGCCTGGCGGTCGTGAACGTCGAATACCGGTTGGCGCGCGTCTCGCTAGCCCCGGCCGCGGTCGAAGACTGCCGCTGCGCTTTGCGCTGGGTGATCCGCAATGCCGACCGGTACAAGTTCGATACGTCGAAGCTCGTCGTCACGGGCGGATCGGCCGGCGGTCATCTATCGTTGATGACCGGCATCCTCGACCCGGCCTCGGGACTCGACGATTCCTGTCCGGGCGACGAACAACTCAAGCTGGCGGCCGTCGTCAACTACTACGGCATCACCGACGTCGTGGACATCCTCGACGGCCCCCACCGCCAGACCTACGCTGTCACCTGGCTGGGGGGCATGCCGAACCGCGAGGCAGTGGCGCGCCGTGCGTCCCCACTGACCTACGTGCGCTCCGGACTGCCACCGATTCTGACGATTCATGGTGACGCGGACACGACCGTGCCCTACGTCCACACCACTCGGCTGCATAAAGCTCTCGATAAGAAAACCGTGCCCAACGAGCTACTGACGATCCCGGGCGGCAAGCATGGTGGGTTCAACAGCGAGGAAACGCTCAAGATCGATCACACGATCCGCGCCTTTCTCAAGAAGCACGGCATTCTCTAGCCACCTCAGAAGGTGAACGATGAAGCGCGCCAAAAGTGATTCGACAACCCTGTCCCGCCGCGACGTTTTCCAAGCCGGCACCTTCATAGCCGCCTCGAGTTTCCTCGGCTCGACCGCCTCGGCGGCGGCCCGGCTGCCGACGCGCGGCAAGGGGCCGAACGTCTATGAACGCATTGGCGTCAAACCCTTCATCAACTGCACCTCGACGCGCACGATGAACGGAGGCTCGGCAGCCCTGCCCGAGGTGGCTGAAGCCGTCTACGAGGCGTCGTTCTACCACGTCAACATGCAAGAGCTGCTGCGCACGGCCTGTCCGCGCGTCGCCGAGCTGCTTGAGGTCCCCGGAGCGATGATCAGCTCGGGCGCCGCGGGCGCGCTCACGATCGGAACCCTCGCCTGCATCGCGGGCGGCGACATCGAGACGCTCCAACAGTTGCCCAACACCGAGGGCATCCAAGACGAAGTGGTCACGCCGCGCTGGTCACGCTCCATCTACGATCACGCCATCCGCATGACCGGCGCCAAGATGGTCAACATCGAGACGCCCGAGGATCTCGAAAGGGCTTTCGGACCGCAGACCTTCATGGCCTTCGCCGGCCGGCAGATCCAAGACTCCAAGAGCAAGATTCCGCTCGAAGCCCTCGTCAGAGCCGCGCACGACCACGGCGTGCCCGTGATGATCGACGCCGCCGCTGAGCTTCCGCTGATCCCCGACCCATTCCTCTCACGCGGCGCCGACCTGGTGGTCTACAGCGGCGGCAAGAGTCTCAAGGGACCCCAAACCGCCGGCTTGCTGCTCGGCCGCAAAGACCTCACCGACGCCGCCTACGTCGGCAGCGCGCCCCATCACACCTACGCGCGCCCGATCAAGGTCAGCAAAGAAGAGATCATGGGCGTTTTGGCCGCCGTCGAAGCGCTGGTGACGACGCGCGACGTCCAGGCCGAGAACGCCGAATACAAGCGTTGGTTCGAACACATCATCGGACGAATCACGGCGGTCCCCGGTGTGGGGGCAACGATCGTCGACTCACCGCGGCCGGGCTACTATCCGACGATGCGCGTCGAATGGGACCAGCAGAAGATCGGCCTCGTGGCGCGCGAAGTCGGCGAGCAATTGCTCCACGGCGAGCCGCGCATCATGACCCACGCCTTCCCGAAAGAGCTCGACCCCACCAGCGCCGAGAGCAACAACTTCGCCATCCGTCCCATGGCGATGTACCCTGGCGACTACAAGGTCGTCGCCGAGCGTCTCTACGAGGTCTTCAAGAGCGCGCCCGGCCCCAAGCCCAAACCGACGCTGCGACCTCCCGCCGGCAGTCTCGACGGGCACTGGGAGATCGACATCACCTTCATCGCCACGCAGGCCCGCCACACCCTGTACTTGCAGGCCAAGGGCAACGAGATCCACGGACTTCACCGCGGCCGCATCACGCAAGGCAAGGTCAAGGGCGAGATCGACGGCGATCAAGTCTACTTCGAGAGCCGCGGCAAGTATGAAGCGGCCAATATGCGCTACTTCTTCAAGGGCAAGCTGCGTGGCGACGAGATGGCCGGCGAGCTGGGCCTGGGAGAGTACGGCAAGGCCACCTGGCAGGCCAAACGGCTCGGCTGAAATCTGACGACGCCACCCATTGCAATTCGGCCTGCAAGGGCATAGGCCCGTTCCGGCTGCCATAACCCAATGCCCAGCCCACAGATCAAACGTGTCTACGACCCGCCCGCATCCGGTGACGGTTTTCGCATCCTGATCGACGGTATGTGGCCCCGAGGCCTGCGCAAAGACCAGGCCAAGGTAGACCTGTGGCTTAAGGCAATCGCCCCCAGCGGAGAGCTGCGAAAGTGGTTCTCCCACGATCCGGCCCGCTGGGACGAGTTCCGCCGCCGCTATGTCGCCGAGCTGGACCACAACGCCGAGGTCGTGGCCGAGTTGCGCACCCACATCGCCGGCGGGACGGTCACGCTGCTCTACGCCGCGAAGGAAACGCGCTACAACAACGCAGTCGGCCTGGCGGAGTATCTAGCGCAGACTTCGTGACCTCCTTACGCTCAAGGGTGTCTGTTTCTCCATCCGGCTACGAGTAAGCCTGGATTCCCGCTCGGTTTTTCCCTACTATGTCAATGTAACGCGGATCTCGCAGTGAAAAGACCCGTCGAGAGGAAGAACGGTTTGCTTTGGCGCAAGCACGGCGGCACCGTTTCCGTCCGGCTTTGGGCGTGCCTGATCGCCGTCCTGGTGGTAGCGGCACCCTTGCGTGCGCAGCAGGAGTGGGTTCGTGTCGCAACGCCCAACTTCGAGTTGTACACGACCTCGGGAGAAAAGCGCGCCCGCAAGACGATCCTATACTTCGAGACCATCCGTAGCTTCTTCCTGCAACTTTCCACCAGCAAGCAGGGAACACAGCTCCCGGTACGCATCATCGGCTTTCGTTCCAAGAAGGAGTTCGAGCCCTTCCGGCCGAATGAGTTCGCGTCGGCTTACTACGTGCCGTCCCGCAAACGCGACTACATCGTGATGAGCAGCCTCTCCTCAGAGAGGCACATGACCGCCGTTCACGAGTACGTCCACTTGTTGGTTCGCCACTCCAAAGTGGAAATGCCGCCCTGGATCAACGAGGGGTTGGCGATGCTGTACTCAACCCTCGAACCGATCGGCAAGAAAGCGAAGATCGGCGCCTTTCTTCCGGGATATCGCCAGACTCTTTTGGACAACAAGTGGCTCGACATCGCCACGCTGACTTCGGTGGACCACGACTCACCGCACTACAACGAGCGAAAGCGGGCCGGCGTCTTCTACGCCGAGAGTTGGGCGTTGGTTCACATGCTTTTTCTCTCGGAGCGATACCCGCGAGAGGAGTTTCCCAAGCTTGTTGCCAGCCTTTCGGTCGGCAAGCCGGCGGAAGCGACGTTTCAAGAGGTTTACGGCAAGTCGTTTGAGCAGGTCTACAAAGACCTACGTGCCTATATGCGCCAGGATCGTTTCTTCTCGGGCCTGGTCGACATCAAGCTCGAGAAAGCGGCGGAAGAGCTGGAGGTCCGGGCGGCAACCGCGTTGGAAGCCGGACTCGTGCAAGCCGACCTGTTGTCTTCGGTGCGCGGCAAGCGAGAGCAGGCCAAGCAAGTGTATCTCGACCTCGCAGCCCGGCACCCCGATCGCTGGGAAGTGGAAGAGGGGCTAGGCTATCTAGCCCGAAAGGACGGCAACAACGATGACGCGCTCCGCCATTTGGGCCGAGCCGTCGAATTCGGCTCGACCAATCCCGAAACGCACTGGGCCTACGGCTACGCGTTGCAGAACAACGGCGCGTCGAACGCCGAGGTCATTGCCGCACTTGAAGGGGCCGTGCGCCTGAAGCCGGACTACAAGGAAGTGCGCCTCCAATTGGGCTACCGGCAGATGCAGGAGGCGAACTACGTTCAGGCGCTGCGGCATTTCAACTCGGTCGGGAATCTCAAGAAGGAAGAGGCCTTCCCAATGTTTCACGCGGCGTCCGTCGCTTACTTCCACATCGGCAAGCCGGAGGAAGCCCGCAAGTCAGCCAAGCGAGCCCAAGAGTACGCTGAGACCCCCAGCGAACGGGCGCAGTCCCAAGAGGTGATCGATCTGGTGGACAGCGGGGCGCGGCCCGGGCAGGTGCGCGTCGCCGAGGCACGCGCTTTCGTGAACGAAGAGGTGACGGGTCAGGCCGCAACGCCTCGTATCCGGAGGCGATCCAGGGACGAACCCGATGCCGAGGCCTCGGCGGCGGATTCCGTGACAAGCTCGGTACCCACCGAACCGAAACCCAACCCGCTATGGCTCAAAGTCGAGGGGACTTTCGAGCAGATGGAGTGCCTCGGCGGCACGGCCCGCGTTCACCTGATCGCTCAGGGTCAACCCATGATTTTGGCGATTCTCGACCCTTCGGCCGTCGACATCAAGGGCGCCGAAGGCGCTTCGGTCGATCTCGTCTGCGGCCCTCAAGATCCGCAGCCGCTGGCGGTGGAATACGAGCGGCAAGAGGGTTTGCCGGCCGGCGTAGCCGGCGTCGTGCGAACGATGGAGTTCCAGTAAGGAGCACCACAGCCCGAGTTGCAGTCCTGCGTGACTCACTTGTAGAACTCGTCGAGAACCTCGTCGGGCAGCGGGTCGTTGAAGTCATCCGGCACGACGAAGTCTCCCTTAGCCGACCCAGAGACCCTTGGTTTCGGAGCTTTCCTGAGCTGCACCAGCTTCGCGATGGGCTTGCCTGCTTTTGCGATCACCACTTCCTCGCCCAGAGCGACTCGGGCCAGTAGCTTCGACAAGTGGGTCTTGGCTTCGTGGATGTTCACCTGCACACCTTCAGGATGGACCAAGTCGATGATCAAGTCCACCTGAAACACGGACTACGAAAGCCGACAAGCACCGTGAGAGCAGCTTGGCTACGACGCCATCTCTCCGGTCCAGCCCGGGCGGCCACCGCAGCGGTTGCAGCGCACCTGGCTGAAGATCGTGTCCCAGTCGCCGTCGGTCGCGGCGTAGTCGAGCAGGCAGCGCAGGGCTTTGTCGGCGTCGGGCAGGTTGTACTTCTCCGCCGCCGCATTCAGCATTTGCAGCAAGTCGTCTTGGACCTCAACGGTAGCAGTCTTCTTGACACCCGCCATCGATTCACTCTCCCCTGATGAAGTTGCGTTGAAACCTAGAAAGTACCATGAAGCGCCGCGGCACTCGTCCCTAACCTCGACCCATACCGAGCACGATCACGGCGACTCCGCGACTCCACCGCACTGTCAGGGACGCCCGACCCCCTCTGATAGACTGAACTCCACGTGTCCGAAACAGCCCATTCGCAGGCATTTGGCGCCCGTCCCAACCCGGTTCCGGCACCCCTGCGGAGCCTAGCCGACTTGACCGACGACCCCGCCGTGCAGGCCGGCCTGGCCTTCTTCGGCCGCGAAAAACGCTGGATCAACGAACAACACCTCGAGGTCTGCCGCGTCCCAGCGCCGACCTTTCGCGAGCAGCAGCGCGCCGACTACCTGGCGGCCGCCTTCCGCGAGATCGGCCAACTGGCCCGCATCGACGAGGCCGGCAACGTGGTCGTGCCGATCACCCTGGCCGGGGACGCCCCCTTCCTCGCCGTCAGCGCGCATATGGACACCGTGCTCGCGCCGCGCGAGCCTGGGGACATTCACCTGCGGTCCGATGGTATGTTCGAGGGCCCCGGCGTCACCGACAACGGATCCGGCTTGGCGGCGTTGCTCGCCTTGGCGCGGGTGCTCGAGCCGGGCCGGCTGCCGCCCCATCTTCGCCGCAACATCCTGCTCATCGCCAACGTGGCGGAGGAGGGTGAAGGCAACCTGCACGGCATGAACTACCTCTGCCGGCACTCACCGTTTCACTCGCGGATCGAAGGCTATTTGGTGCTCGACGGCGCTTCCACCGGACACATCACCGCCGAGGCCCTGGGAAGCCGGCGCTTCGAGATCGTCATCGAGGGCTCCGGCGGCCACAGTTGGAACGATTTCGGCCGCGCCAACCCGGTGCACGCCCTGGGCCGCGCCGTGGCCTCTCTCGCCGACGTGCAGTTGCCGCAGTCGCCACGCACCACCCTCAGCGTGGGCGTGATCGAGGGCGGGTCGGGAGTCAATTCGATCGCGCCGGTCGCTCGCGCCAAGGTCGACATCCGCTCGCGCAGCAACGCCTCCATGCAGACGGTGGTCGAGACGATGCAGCGGCTGGTGACGCGCGCCGTCGAGGCCGAAAACCGCGGCGCCACCGACCGGCTGTCGGGCTACAAGATCCGCGAGATCGGCTTCCGGCCGGCCGCGGCGACGATCGAGCCCAACCCGTTAGTCGAGTGCCTGCGGAGCGTCGACACTTTTCTCGGGATTCAATCGCGCCTCGACTGCGCCTCGACCGACGCGAACGTCCCGTTGTCGCTGGGCCGCCCGGCCGTGGCCATCGGCGCCGGCGGACGGGGCGGCGGCGCACACTCGCCTTCGGAATGGTTCTCGCCCGAGGGCCGCGAGCTGGGCCTGCAGCGGATTTTCCTTGCGATCGCCTCTCTGATCACGCGCCCGTAACGGACCGGCATATACCTGCTAGCCGAGTCCTCATCTGCCGCTGCACAGCAAGTGTCACGGAGCTGTAGGCGTTACAAACGCCGATCAATCCCGTATAATCGAGCCGTAACCGGCTAGGCGAAACGCGCCGAACCGATCAGCGGGAGGTTGATCATGCCGTACCGCAATCCCCGAGCAGAAACTCCGCTTCTGCTTTCACGCCGAAAACTACTCGAGTTGACCGGCCTCGGCTTCGGCAGCCTGGCGCTGGCCGGGCTGATGGAGTCGGAAGCTGCCCGGGCGGCCACGCCGATCTACAACGACCTCAAGCCACGCGAAGGCCACTTCCCGGCGCGGGCGAAAGCCGTCATTCAGTTTTGCCAGAACGGCGGCCCCAGCCAGATGGATCTGTTCGATCCCAAGCCGGAGCTCACCAAGCGCGCCGGACAGCCCCATCCCGACGGCGTCGAGATCCACCAGCCCAACAACGACAACATCCTACTACCGAGCCCGTTCGAGTTCCGCCAACACGGCGAATCGGGGATGACGCTGGCCGACATCCTGCCGCACCAGGCCACGCAGGTGGATGAGATGTGCCTCATCCGCTCGATGTACACCGAGCACAACAATCACCCGGAAGGCCTGCACATGTTGCAGACCTGCAACATCTTTCCCGGACGGCCGGTGATGGGCGCGTGGATCACCTATGCGCTGGGAGCCGAGAACAAGAACCTGCCGGCCTACGTGGTTCTGCGCGACCCGGAGGGTTACAGCGTGAGCGGCAAGCTCGTCTGGTCGAGCGGCTTCCTGCCGGCGCTCTACCAGGGCGTCGAGTTCAGCTCGACCGGTACGCCCGTGCATCATCTCAGCCCCACCGAGCCCCGCCCCCCCGGCGCGCAGCGAGAGAGCTTGGACTTCCTGGCTAAACTGAACGCCGAGCATCTGCGCAACCACCCTGGGGAATCGGAGCTCGAAGCGCGCATCCAGAATTACGAGCTGGCGGCCGGGATGCAATTGGCCGCGACCGACGTGCTCGACTTATCGAAGGAGTCCGAAGCGACTCGCAAGGCGTATGGTCTCGACGACGAGCTCATGGCGAGCTATGGCATGCGCTGCTTGATGGCGCGGCGACTGGTCGAGGCCGGCGTGCGGTTCGTGCAAATCTTCCCCGGCGCGGGACAGATCTGGGACCATCACAGCAAGCTCGCCACGGGACTCCCGAAAGTCTGCGCCAAAACAGACCAGCCCACCGTCGCCTTGCTCAAGGACCTCAAATCACGCGGCCTGCTCGACAGCACGATCGTCATGTGGGCCGGCGAGTTCGGTCGCCTGCCGACGACGCAGAACGACGACGGCCGCGACCACAACCGCCATGACTTCAGCCTGTGGATGGCCGGTGGCGGATTCAAGAAGGGCCTCACGTACGGCGAGACCGACGATTTCGGCTACAAAGCGACCGCCAATCGAGTCAGCGTGCCGAACCTGCAAGCCACCATCTTCCGTCAGTTGGGGATCGACCACAAGCGCCTGACCTTCCTTCACCAAGGCCGCGAACAGACGCCCACCGATGCCACGGTCACCGGCGCGGAGGTCGTGGAAGAGCTGATCGAGACATAGCAGCCCACCGATGCCACGACTCTGCACCCTGCTGATCGGCCTGTCCTGCTTGGTCGGGACCGCCGCCGCGCAAGCGCCCCGATTCGAGCGGGATGTCTTGCCGATTGTCACCGCCAAGTGCCTGAGTTGCCACGGCGACAACTCGATGGTCGGCCTTGACCTGCGCACGGCCGCGTCGATCTTCAGCGGCAGCCACAACGGGCCGGTGCTGGTCAAGGGTTCGCCCGACGAAAGCCTCCTTTACAAGAAAATCTTCAGCCGCATGATGCCGCCGGAGGCGTTCAAGCGGCCACTCACCGAAGCCGAAATCGAAACCATCCGCCTGTGGATCGAAGGCGGGGCGCCGTCCGACGTTAAGGAAGAGATCGTTCTCTCGGAGCAGCAGATCGCGAAGTTTGAACACGAGGCGCTGCCCGTCTTCAAAGCACGCTGCGTCGCGTGTCACGCCGGCGAGCAGCCGATGGGCGGGCTCGACTTGAACACGCTGGCGTCGCTGCTGAAAGGCAGCAACAACGGGCCTGTGATCGTCGAGGGTTCAGCCGACGCCAGCATCCTGATCCGCAAGGTTGTCTCCAAGGCCATGCCTCCCCCCGGCACCGGGCCGCCGCTCGATGATCAAGAAATCGAGCAACTGCGCCTCTGGGTCGACACGTCGACGTTCAACGTCCGCACCGACCGCGCCGGGGCCGAGCGCCAGACCTTCACGGAGAAAGAAGCGCCGCCGGTCACCGACGAAGATCGCCGCTTCTGGGCGTTCCGCAAACCGGTCAAGCAACCGCTGCCTGCCGTGAAGAACCAGGACCGCGTACGAACACCGATCGACGCCTACGCTCTCGCCAAGCTCGAGGCCAAAGGCCTCACCTTCTCTCCCGACGCTCCCCAGGAAACGCTGCTGCGCCGCGCCTACTTCGATCTTCTCGGCCTGCCGCCGACGCTCGCGGAGATCGACGAGTTTCTCTCCGACACCAGGCCCGACGCCTACGAGCGCCTCATCGATCGGCTGCTTGCGTCACCGCACTACGGCGAACGTTGGGGGCGCTATTGGCTCGACGCGGCGGGCTACACAGACACAGCGGGGCAAGACAACGATATCCCGACCGCCAACGTTTTTGAAGGGATGTGGCGCTACCGCGACTATGTCGTCCGTTCGCTCAACGAAGACAAGCCGTACGACCGCTTCGTGACCGAGCAACTCGCCGGCGACGAACGGGTCGACTGGCGCAACGCCAAAACCTACACGCCCGAGATCGTCGAATCGCTCACGGCCACCGGCTACCTGCGCACGGCGTTCGACCGCACCGACCCCGACATCACCAACCTCTTCAAAGAGCGCCACGACGTCTTGTTCGGGCTGATGGAGAAGGTCTCGACCGGGCTGATGGGCCTGACGGTCGGCTGCGCGCGATGCCACAGCCATCGCTTCGATCCAATCCCCCAGCGCGATTACTACCGCTTCCTCGCGCTGTTCATGTCCGCCTACAACCCGATGGACTGGAAACAGCCCAAGCACCGCTTTCTGCCCGATGTCTCGAAACCCGACCAGGAAGAGATCGACCGTCACAACGCCGAGATCGACAAGCCCCTCAGCAAGCTCGAAGAGCAACTCGCCGACCTGCGCCGGCCTTGCGAGGACATGCTGCTCGACAGGCGGCTCGACGCCCTGCCCGAAGAGATCCGCGCCGATCTGAAAACGGCCCTGCGCACGGACGACGACCTAACCGAGGTTCAGAAGTACCTGCTCGAGAAGTTCGGCAAGCAACTTGAGATCAGCGACGAAGAGGTCGACGAGGCGCTCAAGGCGAACGAGCAGCATTGGGCCGAGAAGGAAAAGCTCGACCGCCGGATCGCGACGCTTGAAGGCTATCGCCGCAGCTACGGAAAGATCCAGGCGCTGTGGGACGTGGGTCCTCCACCGGTCACGCGCCTGTTGCAGCGAGGCGCCGTCGAGTCCCCGGGCCCTCGGGTGAAGCCTGGCTTCTTGCAGGTGCTCTCAGCCCCGGGCCGATCCGACTTCGCCCGCCCGCCCGACACACAAGGGGAAACCAGCGGCCATCGGCTGGCACTCGCGCGCTGGCTGACAAGCCCCGAAAATCCTCTGACCGCCCGAGCCGCAATCAATCGCATCTGGCAGCATCACTTCGGTGTCGGTATCGTGGCCACACCCGAAAACTTCGGCAAGTTGGGTGCACCGCCGACTCATCCTGAACTAGTCGATTGGCTGGCCGTCGACTTCATGACCAACGGCTGGAAGATGAAGCGGCTGCACAAGATCATCATGACCTCGACGGTCTACCGCCAGTCGTCCCGCCAAACGGAATCCTCAGTACATGCCGCGGCTACGCAAAGCGATCCGCTCAACAAACTTCTGTGGCGGATGAACCTGCGCCGGCTGGACGCGGAAGCCATGAGGGACGCGATCATTGCCGCGAGCGGCAAGCTCGACCGCACGTTGGGCGGCGAAGCGATCCTGATGGAGCACGACCCGAGCGGCCTTCAGTCGATCGACCGCAACGACACGACCCCTAACGCAAAGTGGCGCCGAAGCTTGTACGTCTTGGCGCGCCGCAACTATCCGCTTAACTTCCTCGAGGTGTTCGACTATCCTCTCATGCAGACCAACTGCAACCGCCGCATCAACTCAGCCACGCCCTTGCAGTCGCTGACGCTGATGAACGACAAGTTCGTTGAGGAACACGCCGGGTACATACGGGACTGGGTGAGCGAAACCGCTGACGGTTCGCCCGAAGCAAGAATCCAAACCGCCTACCAGCTCACGCTATCGCGACTACCGACCCTCAAGGAACTGCAACTCTCACAGGCCCATCTCGACAAGCAGCAAGACCTCTACCGCAAGGCCAACTTCACGCCCGACAAGGCATCCGCCAAGGCCCTGGCGAGCCTCTGCCAAATGCTCCTCGCCACCAACGAGTTTCTGTATGTGGAATAGCACCTGACAAAGACCGAGCCGTGACCGTAAGGGAGCGGTCCGGCACGAGCCCCTACGCTGCCCCAAGCGCCTCTAGGTCAGAAGTCTCTCGCACGCTCCTGTCCCTTTCGGCTCACCGCGCCACGAGTTCGTGCCACGACCGGGAGACAGCGAATAGAGAAACAACACCAGGTCGATCGCCCTTGCCGGACCGCTCCCCTACGGTCACGGCTCGGTTTTGCTGGTTAGCCCCCAGCTCAGGCCGGCGCCTTGACCCTATCGAGCAATGCAGGCAGGTCGCCGGCCGCCGACGCCCGGATCGAAAAGGCGTAGCGACGTTGCGGATCAGTGTCGTGCGTCAGCGTGTAGCCGTCCGAGCCGAACAAAACATCCAGCGCCGACTCGATCGAGGGTTTCAACGCCGTGTCGGTCGTTTCGCTGTTCGGGAAGTTCAGCCGATCGTTGATGAACAGCTCCCACGACCCTGGTTCGAGCTTGAGATTAGCCGGATACTCCGGCTCTTCGAGAATCGCCAGCGTCAACTCGAGGCAACGCCGGAAGGCCTCGATCACGCGCTCCTCCTCGGAGCCCTCGAAGCCCGCCTTGCCGCCGTAGAGCAGGCCGAGACCGGGATCATCGCGGTTGATCGAATAATTGCCCTGCTTGCCGACGAGCAGGATCCCCGGCCCCTTGGCCATGTGCGCGTAGTCGGCTAGATCGATCAACTGGGCCGGATGCGCCTTGTCCTGCCGCCAGCGGCCGAAGATTGCCAGAAAGGGGTCAAGGCGGAGGTCCGGCGGCGCGTCGGCGAGAAGCTTTACGTGGATGCGTTGGAGGTCGGGGGACATGGGAAGATCGTGTTTCGAACGTCGTGTTTCGTGTCTCGCGGAGCCCGCGGGACGCGAGCGAAAGTTGGCCGGCCGAGGTCGTTCCAGTAAAACTCCGGTCGGGCTGTAACCTGGTGGCGCCGCCTCCCGCCTTTGCGATTGAAGCCGTCCTGTCTAGGCGGCTTCAACCCTCCCTTTCGAAGGATCGGGCCAGTAGCTGGTGAGTTGGGGGTATAGTCACTCAGCTATTGGCCCGTCCTGGCCCAATCCCGCCTTGGCGTGGCATCGCGGCGCTAGGTTTGGGTGTAGACCGTCTGCGCCTGCTCGATGAACAAAGTTGTCTCCTCCACGCGCTTACGGGCCCGCTCGGCGCTAATTCCGTCGATCGGCTCTTCGGCGGCGCGGAAGAAGTTCTCGGCGAACGGCTTCAAGAACATCCCCGCGTCATAGAAGTGCGTGCGGAACTCGGCGACCGTGTCGTAGCGGTCTGAGAGCAGCAGGCCGCGCGTCGAGAGCAGGCCGTCGGAGGCTTTGACCGATGCCTCGAGCGACTTCCGGGCGGCGTCTTCCCACAGGCCCTCGTCGAGCGACAATGTCGCTTCGAAGTTCAGCCGGTCGGCGTCCTCCAGCATGAACTCGGCCTGGTCGACCACTTCGCCGGCGCACTCACCCACGCCGAGGGACTTCTTGTACTCCCACGGCTGCCGGTTGTCCTCGTAGAGATCGGGCGTCTCCTCAAAGCTGGTCGTGACGGTGAACTCGCTAAGCTCCTCCTTCAAGCGAACCCGGCCCAGGCGGCCGGAGAACTCGGCGAAGCTCTCGCCTTCCCGCTTCTCCTTGCCGTAGAGATCGCTGAGCTTGGCAATCGCCGCCGGCGCGTGTTTGGCGGCTACCTTGCCGACGGTGAGGCCGTAGGAAGCCGCGTTGTTCTTCGCCGTCCCGCCGGTGAGAATCTGGAACACGGGCGCCGAGTGGTTTCCCTTGCGCTGCACGGAGCCGAACAACCCGATGTCAGCAATGTGGTGCTGGCCGCAAGAGTTGAAGCAGCCGCTGATCTTCACCTTGACGTCGTCGCGGTCGGCCAGACGCGCCATGCCGTTTCCGAAGCCCTCTTGCAGCACGGCGGCTAACCCGCGCGAGGAGGCGATGCCCAGCTTGCACGAATCCGTCCCCGGGCACGCGGTCACGTCGGCGAGCCGGCCGGCCCCGGCATCGGCCAGGTGCAACTCCTTGAGGCCCTCGTAGAACGCCACCAGATCGCCGTTCGACACCCAACGCACCAGGAAGTTCTGATCGACAGTCGTACGGATCGTATCGTTAACATGGTGACGGCAAAGGTTGGCGAACCCCCGGAACTGGTCGGCCGAAATATCGCCGAGCGGCAGGAGCACCTCGACCATCGAATAGCCCTGCTGGCTCTGCGGCCTCACGTTGACCTTGAGCCAGCGTAGGAGAGCGGGGTCGGCGCCGTCCGGCACCTGGAGTTCCGAGGGAGGCTTCAACGGCTGGTCGCTATAGTCAGCCATCGCCTGCTCCAGCTCACTCGCCCAGCGAGGGTCTTCGCGTAGCTTGCCGCGCTCTTCGGCGACTTGGCGCTTGAACTCCTCAAGCCCGAGCTTGGCGATCAGGAACTTCATGCGCGCCTTGGCGCGGTTCTGCTTCTCCCCAAGGCGGGCGAACACCCGGGCGATGGCCTGAGCCAGAGGCAGCATCTCGTCCGCCGGCACGAACTCGCTGTAAAGTTCCGCTTGGAACGGCAGTGCGCCGAGGCCTCCGCCGACGAAGACCTTGAATCCCTCGACCTTGGCGCCGTTCGCGTCGCGCACCTTCGCAATCGCGCCGATGTCGTGCATTCGCGCCAGCCCGCACGCATGGTCGTCGCAGCCCGAGTAGGCGATCTTGAACTTGCGCCCGAAGTTCTGCGCGTCCGGATGCCGCAGCAGGAAGTACGCCATCGCCTTCGAATACGGCGTGATGTCGAACGTCTCGTCGGTGCAAACACCCGCCTGCGGGCAGGCCGTCACGTTACGGACCGCATTGCCGCAGGCCTCGCGAGTCGTGATGCCGACTTCGGCCAGCCGCCGCATCAGGTTCGGCGTATCGTTGATGTCGATGTAGTGATACTGGAAGTCTTGGCGGGTGGTGATGTGGGCGACGCCGACGGCGTACTCTTCACACAGGTCGGCCAGTTGGACCATCTTGGCGGTGTCGACGATCCCCATGGGGATCTTGATGCGCTGCATCTGAACACCGTCCTGCCGCTGGCCGTAGACCCCGTGCCGCAGCCGAAACTCCAGGAAGACCTTCTCCGCCATCTGGCCCGACTGGACCCGCCGCAACTCGGTTTCAAAGACGTCGATCTCTTCTTTTTGGGCCGGCGGAAGGTGGGCCCAGCGGTCGTCGCCGGTCGAATTCGGTGCGGTTGTCGCGGTGGCCATGGGATACACCCCCCTCGCGATCGCGCAATCTCTACTAAGCTGATAGGAATGAGCGATGGCTATCTATACTATCTTGATAGAAATAGACCCTTTTGTCAATTGAAACAGATTCCGACTATAGGCAACAGAGGAACTCAAGCTTCCGGCAGCGCTCGGCGCCAACCCGTGCGTCTCTAAAGCCTGCTAAATCAACCACCTACGAAATCGGCCCAAGGGGCCCGAGCAGCATCTTAACCTAGTAAGCGTGCAATACAGATGATGGACTTCGAGCTCACCGAAGAGCAACGCGACCTCCGGGCCATGGTTCGCGAGTTTGCCGAGGCCGAGATCCGTCCGCACGTCATGGAGTGGGACGAGAAGCAGGACTTCCCAACCGAGGTGCTCAAGAAGCTGGGCCGGCTCGGCGTCCTCGGGGTCGTCTTCCCCGAGCAGGCCGGTGGCGCCGGGATGGGCTATATCGAATACGCCCTCATCATGGAGGAGTTGGCCCGCGTCGACCCCTCGATCGCGCTCAGCGTGGGGGCGCACATTTCACTGGCCACCGGACACATCTACATGCACGGCAGCCCCGAGCAAAAGAGCAAGTATGTCCCGAAGCTGGCCTCGGGCGAGTGGATCGGCTGCTGGTCGTTAACCGAACCCGAAGCGGGTTCTGACGCCGCGGGCACGCGCACCTCCGCGGTGCTCGACGGGGACACGTGGGTGCTGAACGGCTCGAAGACGTTCACGACCAACGCCCAACGCGCGGACTTGTGCGTGGCTACGGCAGTGACCGACCCAGCCTCGGGGACTCACGGCATATCGGCGTTCGTCGTCGAGAAAGATGCGCCCGGCTTTCGCCTGGGCCGCAAGGAGAACAAGCTCGGGATGCGCGCCAGCGACACGAGCGAGGTGATTTTCTCCGACTGTCGCCTGTCCGCCGAGCACATGATCGGCAAGCGCGGGCACGGCTTCGTGGACGCGATGAAGATTCTCGACGGCGGACGCATCTCGATCGCGGCCCTGGGGGTCGGCCTCGCGCAGGGCGCCTACGAAGCCGCCCTCGGCTACTCCAAGGAACGCCGCCAATTCGGCAAGAGGATCTCCGAGTTCCAAGCCATCCAGCACAAGCTGACCGACATGGCGACCGAGATCGACGCCTCGCGCCTGCTCACGTTTCGCGCCGCTTGGATGCTCGATCACGGACGCCGCGTGACGAAGGAGTCCTCGATGGCGAAGCTCTTTTCCAGCGAGACGGCGGTACGCGTGGCGAACGAGGCTCTACAAGTCCACGGCGGCTACGGCTTCACGAAAGACTACCCGGTCGAGAAGTTCTATCGCGACGTGAGGCTGTTGACCATCGGCGAGGGAACGAGCGAGATCCAGCGCATGGTCATCGCCCGCCAGATCCTGAAGGATTGACCTACCAACTCGCTAAATGTCCGCGAGAGACGCAAGGGGCAATCCACTTACTGTGGTCCCATGCTCATCCTCTTGTAGCCCGACGGCGGCTCAAAGGCGTCCGGGTCGATGCTCTGCCGCCGGGTTCTCCTCAGGTTGCTTTCGTCTTCGAGACCCCCGTCTTCTCCAAACCCATTGATCACCACGGGGAAGCCGTTGTCGAAATTCATGTCCGCCCAAGGATTGTCGGCCCCCAGGGCGCCGCCGCCCGGAGATGTCGCCATCGAGTCCATGATCGCCCTAAAGAATGCCCCCATAGCCCGGAAAGCGTCCGCTGCCTCGTCGCCGCCGTCGATGTTATTCCAATCGGTCGTCCAGAGCTCCCGGACCTTCGCGGTACCGCGAAGCACCTCAAACTTCACCGCAGGATAGCCCCCCTTGTTGGCGCGCTCCCCGGTTCTCCTGACCTCGGTTTTGGCGCGAGAAGGCGGCCCACCAAAGGGCATCCCCGGTCCGCCTCCTTGCTTGTGCATTTTCTCGATCGCGTCACGCTGCTCTTTGGGCAGGTTCTTGAGCACCTCCTGCATCCGCTGTTGCATCATGCCCACCTGACCGCTGATGCCCTTGATCGCCGCGTCATCCATCACGAAATAGCTTTTGTTGTCGTGATCGACCACCACCACCTGGCCGTTTTCGCCGCGGTCTCCGCGAAAGATCACCTCGCCGTCGGTGCCTCGTCGGTCGCCCGCGGCGATGGGTATGGAAATGTTGCGGCCCTCGACTTTGATCTCTATGTCTTGCGTGCGCGGCGGCGATTGTTCGTGATCCTTCGTTTCAATCTCGACGGCCGATGTCGCCGTCTTCGATCTCGAGAGATGCCGCCCCGGCGCTGACAAGGGCTGCTTCGTTCCGGGTCAGCTCGGCGATGCGCTTGCCGACGGCGTCGTGGAGATCCTGCAGAGGGCAGAAGTGCCGCGACGCGACGGTCATGGCGTCCCAGACTTGGCGCGGCATCAGCGAGGCGGTCAGAACCGTGTAGGCGCCCCCGGCGTTGATG
>JAKZVK010000874.1:0-2531 GCA_047516085.1 Bryobacterales bacterium | reverse complement strand
GAGCTTCTCCAGGGGCGGAAACTGCCGACACCGGGCTATCAGATCGTGAGCCAGAGTGGCCCTCCGCACCGCCGGACGTTCACGGTCGAGTTGCGGGTCGGCAGGCTGTTCTCCGCGACGGCCCAGGGCTCGACGAGGAAGACCGCCGAGCAGGAGACGGCCCGACAAGGGCTGGAGTTCTTCGGCGGAGACCAGGAACCCTAACGAAACGCACCGCCGGCCACGCCCGTAGAATAGAACACACAGCCATGCGCAACACGGCGACACGATCCGGCATGAGACACTACGCGGCTCCACTGCTGGTGATTCTTCTACTGGAGGCAACGGCCATGTCCTCTCCTCCCGCGGTCTCGCTCGACTTAGCCCAGTCGGCCCGCCGCAAGGTCGAACGCATTGAGAACGAGCAACTGCGTTCCGGCGAAGAGGTCGTCTTGAGCGAGGACGAGATCAACTCGTTGCTCCAGTACGAGTATGCCGCACAAATCCCCAACGGCGTCCGAGACCCGAGGGTGCAATTGCTCGACCAGCAGGCCGTGATCCATAGCTACATCGACGTGGCGAAGCTGCAGAGTTCCTCGGACGGTTCGGTTGGCCTGTGGGGCATGCTCTTCGGCGGGGAGCGCGAGCTGAAAGCGGTTTGCCGGCCGATCTCATCGGGCGGACGCGCCAAGGTCGAGGTTGAATCGATCGAACTCAGCGGGTCGGGCATCTCGGGCTCGGCGCTGGAGTGGCTTCTTTCTGTCACTGTGGGCCAATCGGACTCGGGGCCCGCAAATCACCTTCTGCTGCCCAAGAATCTTCGCGAACTCCGGCTGGAGAAGGGCCGCGCGATCGTAGTCGCCTACTGAGGGGCGTCCATCCCCCACGCGCGCTGCGACAACTCAGCAAACCGCTGGCCAGGAACACATGGTTCCCGCCGCCGGGCTCCCGCTCAAGGGTCGAACAACAGCCGTGGTTCCCCGACGCAGATGTTGTAAAATAGACACACTTTGAAATGGAGCTGTCGTCATATTATCAACGTCTTACGTCTGGCATCTGACGTGCACATCGACTTTAGCATCGCGAGACCCCGGCAATCCAGCGACCCCACCTTGATCACCGAAACCACGATACGGAACGCCGTCCAAGTCAGCGGCGTCGGCCTTCATAGCGGCGTCGAAGTTACCCTACGCATCGCCCCGGCTCGCGCGGGAGCAGGCATCGTGTTTTTCCGCACCGATTTGGATGGCTTCACGATCCCGGCCCGCGGAAAGTACATTGCACGGGTCAGCTACGCGACCAGCCTGATGCGCCAGGGCGTGCTGCTCTCGACCACCGAGCATCTGCTGAGCACGCTTTACAGCCTCGGCATCGATAATGCCCGCATCGACATCGACAACCTGGAAGTCCCGATTATCGACGGCAGCGCACTACCGTTCGTGAAGCTGCTTGACGAGGCGGGCGTCAAGCAACTTAGTAAGCCCCGCAGCTACCTTCACATTCGTAAGCCGCTGGAGGTCGTCGAAGGAGCCAAGAGGATCTCGATCGAGCCGGCGGACGCGTTCGAGATTGTCTGCGAGACTCACTATCCGCACCCGCGGGTGGGCAACGAACGCCTTGAGCTGACGGTTACCCCCGAGCGCTATGCGCGGGAGATCGCGCCGGCGCGCACGTTTGGCTTCGAGCAGGATCTGGACCGCATGCGCGACATGGGGTTGATTCGAGGCGCGTCGCTCGACAACGCGGTGTGCTTCGGCCAGGACGGCGTTTTGAACCCCGGCGGCCTTCGCTTCCCGGACGAGTGTTGCCGGCACAAGGTGCTGGACCTGATTGGTGACCTGGCCTTGCTGGGCCGGCCGCTGCTCGGCCGTGTCGTCGCCGAACGCGCCGGGCACGCCATGCACACGGCACTGGTCAGCAAGGTCTTGAGCGATGCCGACTGCTACGAATTGGTCACCTCGGATGAGTTGGCAACTCCCGTGGCCGCACTGGTCGCGATCGGCTAAAGCACCTGCGGGTACGCAAGAAACGTAGGCCAAAGACTATCATGCCGGGCGTTGCAGCCGGGCCTCTCCGGCGATGGGGCGCCCACCCCACGCTCAGAGCCGCAAGCGTGAGCTTGCGCTGAGGTGCTGCTCTTAAAGAGGGTTGCTGATCGAGTTACGTACGGACCGATCCCCCCGGGAATCCAGCGGCCAGCGTGGCGGTAAGAACGGGGTCACCGCAAGCTGACGCATGCGGCTCTGAGTGGCGGTTGAACGGGCTCGATGTAGGCAGGCGAACTGGCCCTGGGCTGTCACGAAGCCGCGGCTCAATGCTCGCGGATCTCTTCCACCAGGGTGCCGATCGGGCGTAGGCGGCCGTTGAAGCCTTCTTCGTAGGATTGTGTTTCGATTCGCTCGCCGTCCGCGGTCGGGCGCGAGACGCTCCGGACGACCTCGCGGGCGCCCATCCGGCTGGGGTCGGCGATACTACGGCTGCGTGTCGTTGTGTTTTCGATGGTTTCGCCGCCGGCACCCAGGCGCGTTTCGCGGCGGGTCGTCTGCTGCAAC
>JAKZVK010000873.1:0-11353 GCA_047516085.1 Bryobacterales bacterium | reverse complement strand
AACGCCGTCAAGACTCAAATCTGGACCGCCGTGTCGGTCTATGTTCTGGTCGCGATCCTCAAGAAGCGTCTCGGGCTGGGCCCCAGTCTCCACCAAATTCTACAGGTTCTGAGCGTGACGCTGTTCGAGAAAACCCCCATTGTACGGGCCTTTCACGACATCGACTCCAAAGACCCTCACCCCTCAATTTCTAACCAGTTGATTCTATTCGATTTATAGCCGGACAGTAGTGACGCTGTCGATCGATGGGGTGAGGGATCTTTCAGGCAATACGCTACCGTTTTTCACCTCGAACTTCCGAACGAGCGTGTTGGGCGCTTCCGACGGCAGCTCTCCGAGAATCATCTCGACGAACCCGGTCGACGCAGCGACGGATGTGTCACTTATGCCCACGATCAGCATGGAGTTCAGCGAGCCGCTGACGCCCTTCTCGGTTGAAACTTCGAATGTGACACTCGTCGGGTTTCCCTCGATCCCGGTTACCAAGGAACTAAGTCCGGACGGCAGGACAGTAACGATCACACCTCAGAACCTACTTGTACCCCAACGGCAGTATAGCCTTTGGGTATCGGGGTTCCGCGATCTCGCGGGCAACTTCGTCAATCTGTCAAGCCATCGCCCTCTCTTGACCTTCAAGACGGGCGATTTCGAGGGCGTAGACAACACCAGACCGTTCGTTGTGTCCGTCTCGCCCCCAGACGGCGCACCGGCGGTAGTGGGTATCGACACCGTGCTGACTTTCTCGGAACCCGTCTTGCCGGACTCCCTGAACAACAATGTCGCGCTTATCTTGGATGGGAACGTGAGGGCTCGGACGGCAGCTACGTCGTTGGACAACACGGTGGTGTTCATGAATTTTGGCGATATCCCGATCCACGAGAGCGAGGTCGCCGTTGTCGTTACCGAGGGAGTAACGGATTTTGCAGGCAACCCGGCTATCCCCTTCGAAAGCCACTTCACCACGACCGCCAACCCGGTTCCACCTCTGCTGACCCTACCCTTCTTTGCCTCTACACGTCCGGCGAATGGAGCGAACGACGTGTTGCCGGGAAAACCTATCTCCCTTTTCTTCCACCATCCGCTTGACCCGACTACGGTACCCGGCTCAGTGCGTGTGTCTCAAGATGGGATGCTGATCTCGGGTAGCTACGTCATGGGTGGGGACGACAAAGTCGTTACGTTCACGCCCCCCCCACCGTTCCCTCTCGGGGCCTTCGTTGAGGTATTCCTAACGCCAGATCTGAGAACGGCAGAGGGTCTGGCCCCTTTCGAGTTCACCCAAAAGCCGCTCGAATTTCGGTTGGCCGTGCCAGCCGAGGAAACGCCTCTCCGGGTCACGGGATTCGCACCAAACGGCCATCGTTTTGTTCTGCATCCGCTTAATTCCGAGATCACCGTTCGGTTCAATAAACCCATGAACCCGTCCACTCTCAACATCGATTCGGTCATTGTGAGTCGCTCCCTCACGCCAATTCCTGTGAGCCTGAGCCTCGATCCCACTGGCACTGTCCTCATGATCATGCCCGATGCACTGCTTCCCGCCAATTCGAGCATCCTAGTGAGGCTGACCGAAGAGGTCAAAGATCTATTTGGAAACTCGCTGTCTTCTCTCAACTTCTTCCAGTTTAGGACCGGAGACCATCTTGACACAGTAGCTCCCACACTAGCTTCGATTAGCCCCGCGGACGGAGCGACCGGCGTAGGAGTCAATGCGGAGCTCAATCTAGCTTTCTCGGACGAGATCAACACACTCAAAGTGACCGAGCCCGCGGTGCGTCTTCTCGAAGGCGGCACGACAGTTGAGGCCTGTTCCCTCTTATTCAGCGGAAACAGGCTTGTAACGTTGATCCCCCAGTCCGCACTCAAAGCGAACGCTACCTACACCGTTGAGATTGACAGCCTCACCGACGTGGCCGGCAACGTGATTCCGGCGGCGGCACTGGATTTTCAGACGGGCTCGGGTGCGGATCTTGACCGTCCGCGGGCAACATCCATATCGCCGCAGGGAGAGCACGTGCCGACGAACGCTATCGTGCGGGTCGCATTCACGGAGCCCCTGAACCGCACGACGGTGACGGACCAGACTCTGTTTGTGAGGCCGTCGGGTTCGCAGGAGAATCTTCCGACCACGGTGACATTCGATGCGTCCGGGGGCGTCGTTTTCCTGACGCCGGACTCTCTCCTCGTTCCCAACACTACGCACACCGTCACGGTAACCCTAGCGGTTCGTGATGTCTCCGGTAATCCTTCAGTTGGAGGCGACCGCTTCTTCAAGACAGGCTCATCCGTGGATACGATTCCTCCCGTGGTCACCAGGGTGAGCCCGCCCGACGGTGCAACCGGCATCGCAAGGAACACAAGGGTCGCCGTCTTGCTCAGCGAGCCGGTTCGCCCGAGCAGCGTCACACCTGAGAGCGTGGCTCTCTTAAAAGGAGCCGACTTGGTTCCGGTAAGCCTCGAATTGCTGGAGGGCAATCAATCCTTACAGCTAACCGTACCGAGGCTGCTCGACCCGCTCACACCCTATACCGTGCGAATCGAAGGTCTCGCGGATCTTGCGGACAACGTGATGGCCGCTCCCCTCCAAACCATGTTTACCACCTCGGAGGCCGTCGATATCACGCAACCTGCGGTCGCCAGCTTCTCTCCTCCACATGCGGCCAGTAACGTCCCCCTGGACACTTCGGTAGTCATCGAGTTTGACGAGCCACTCAACCCTTTGGTTGTCACAAAGATGTTCTTCATATTGAACCCATCGGAAACCGGCTTCGAGGTCTCGCTCGACGCCACGGGAACGGTAGTAACGTTGGCGCCGGCGTCTTCTCTCATGCCCGATACCGAATATCACGTAGTGGTCGACAACAAAGTGGCCGACCTCGCCGGCAACGTCGGGCTATCCTCCTCCCTGTCCCACGCCTCGTTTACCACGGGCAACTAACGCAACAAACTCGCCCGTCACGATCGGGCTCTGCGTGTAGCGACCCTGCCGTTGCCACACCCACCCTCTTGACCATATAGCCGCGTTGGGGAGAACCGTGCGGATGTCCGTTCAGCGAGGCAGGCTCTCAAATCTGGACCTTGGATCGATCCCTAATAACGACGTAGCGCTGAATCAGCCTGTCCACTTGTCCGTATTGTCGGCTACTCGTAGATGTGCCGTCTCACCATGGCTCTGTGGACGATGGACGGCTGGCAGCCGGCTCGAAAAAGAATTGCAGCCAACCGGAGAAGCTCTGCGTCCTGACAGTCAATCAGCCAAGACCCGCGGAAATCAGACCCTGAACTGCGCGGCGTGTCATGGTTCGACGTCACTACGGCGGGCATTCGCTCCCTGAGTCCAAAACACGCTTAGCAGCCCGCGGTGAAAGTATGGTTTCTTGTCAAGCCGTTTGATACCCCTACCTGTGGCGGTGCGGCCGCCATCGGCGTCCTCTATTGGGCGACCTGGCGCTACATGCAAGATCTTGACGAGATGTATCAGCGCATCATGTTGGAAGCCATCGCCTTCTCTTTCTTCATGACGATGACGCTCGTCGTCTTGGCCGGGGTTGCCGGCCTCGCACTTAGGACCACGATGGGCGTGTTCTGGGTGTACGTGACGGCCGAAGTCCTGCGGGGTATCGGGATCACCGTTGCGGCGAGGCGGTTCCGATGAACAACCGTCTGCGAGTGTTGCGCGCCGAGCGACGCTGGTCCCAAGCGGTTCTGGCCGAGCGGCTTCACGTTTCGCGGCAGACGGTCAATGCTATCGAGAACGGCAAGTATGACCCGAGCCTGCCGTTGGCGTTCAAGATGAGCGCAGTCTTTGAGCTCAGGATCGATGAGATCTTCCAGCCGAACGGCGATCGGTCCTCCTCATAGCTCTTGCCGCTTCCGACATGTCCGGTTCGCGGCACAGCCGTTGGCAGAAGCTGAGGGCGTGGTAGCGGTCGGTGGAAGCCAGTAATCCGCTCGCGAGCGCGTCTGTGGTTCAATTCTCTACATGCTGACGTGCCGGTTCGCCTCTCAAGCTGATATCCCTGCTCTCGCTGCGATGAATGAGCAGCTGGTTCGTGACGAGCGCCAGTTCAGGAACCAGATCAGCGATCCAATACTGAGAGCTACATCTCCCAGCTCTCGAGCTTAACCTTCCAAACACCGGATTCTCTGACCATCTCGACCTTGGCGGTCGCCCGCTTTGCGGCCATGCATCCAGCGATTTCGCCCTCGACGGTGAGTTCTGCCTTGTCGTCCTCCTCCTTGGCGGCTGTGATCGTCGCTGTGTGTGGGTGGCCTTCCTGGAAGAATTCGAGAAATAACTCGGCGTCCTCGCCGCTCATCTGTTTCGCTTTCTCTTCGATGACGTACACCTTGCCGTCTTCGAGGCGACCGGCCATCATGGCCTCGTAGTATTTGGCGTACGCCTGGGCGGCCCGTGACTCCCCAGCGCCCGAGACCTTCGCTTCGACCGCGGGTCTGTCGGCTGACAGGTCGACTTCGAAGCTTGCGTCGTACGAAAACGTGTACTCTCCGAAAGCGCCCGACGCCAAGTGGATGGAACCCTTCAGAACCTTCTCATCGAATTGTTCAATCTTGATCTCCGGCGCGCCGATATTTCCCAGCCGGCCGTCCCAGCTTTCGTGATACAGAGCGTTCAGGCCGGCGGGCTCGATCTGCTGTGTGTCCTTCGATATGCTCACCGCCATGCCCCGGAGTCGGCCGGCGTTCGCCAGGGTGAACGCATCGTAGACGCCGCAGGCTGCGGGCAGGGCCTCGTCAGTCAACAGCAGGCCGACTTCGCCGAGGCCTGTTTCGACGATGATCGAGCGCAGAGACACGGCAGCGCCGTTGGCGGTCAGGCTGCCTTCGACGGTGTTCTCAGCCAGTGCGGCGGCCGAGGCGACAAGGCCGAGTACAGTGATGCGGGTTAGTCGGTTTTTGATCATGACATCGTGATTATAGACGCTCTGCGGACGTAACCAGGGCCGGTGGGGAAGCGGGGAGTCGAGTTGCTCGGTTGAGTCCCCCTCTGAGTTAACCCTGGAACAGCCCCGCGGCCCCGTGACAATTCCCTGCCCCTGTTGCGGTGATTCACTCACCGAAGAGCAGATCCGCGCGCTGTGGAGCGCCTACTGCCGCTCAAAGCGCTTAACTTCAAATCCATTTGGGTCAACGAGAACGGAAGGCGATTCATGCAGGAGCTTGGGGATCCCAAGATCATTCTTGACGCGCTTCTTCGGCAGCCCGGCGGCTCGTACTGGTCTGTGTTCGACTCGAAGGGCAGGCGTGGGTTCTCAATCACTCTCGCCGGATACGACGACTTCGCGGAGGTGAGCCGGCTTGTTTACGAAAGGGAGGGGGTTGTTCTTGAGGCTCCCTCGATCGAAGAGCTCGCCGGCAAAATGGGGGTCCCCGCCGCCAACTTGGCGAAATCGATCGCACGCTACAACGAGCTGGCCGAGCAGGGCGTAGACGACGATTTTCAGGCATTCGGCCCTAGAACCACGCCAAAACCCCAAGCGATGGACACCGCGCCTTTCCACGCTGCCAGATTCTACCCGATCACTCGGAAGAGCATGGGCGGGGTGGCCGTTGACGACCACTGTCGCGTGTTGTCGAAAAACGGGCAGCCGGCGGCGCGCCAGAAGCCGGCGCCGCGCGGAGCGTAGAACTACTTGCCGAGCCGAGTGAAGTCGAACCCGGGCAGTTCGAAAACGACGTGTGTCTGACCTGCTATCAGATCGAGACCGAGGTCCGAGCAAGCCGCCCGGGCTATTGGCATTTCGAACAATCGCACGCGAAGGTTCTCGACCGCGGATATCGCTGTGGGCGGTGCCATCCAGCGATGGCCCCTTTCAGTCCTGAGACGCACAAGCTCGACAGGCTAGCGCAAACCCTGAACTGCGGGGCGTGTCACGGTCTCGCGTCGGAACGGCAGGCATTCGGTCCCTGAGGCCACGGTACGCTTAGCAGCCCGCGGTGAAAGTATGGTTTCTTGTCAAGCCCGTTTGATATCCCTACCTGGAGCGGCAGGCCGGGCAGGCGGGCACGGCATGCCGTGCCCCTACATTCGTGAACAACACTGCTCTCGATCTTGCCACGGGCTGTTAGGTCTGCTCGCCTTCGGTCCTTTCGACCAAGTCGGGCACCTCGGTGCGGTAGATGGCGGGCTGCCCCTCGCGATCGCTTACGAAGTAGATCAACTGGCTGTCGGGCGAAAAGACCGGCTCGGGATAGGCCGCGCAGGGGTCGGTGCCGCGGGTGCCGGCGATCGGGTAGGGCTTAGCGCTCGAATCGTGCTCACAGAGCGTAATCTCGCGGCGCAGATGGGGAAACAGAACGTAGATATTGGGTCCGGTCACGGCGCGGCTCGCGCCGATGATGGCCGAGTTGTCGTGGTTACCCGTCAGCCACCCGTACTTCGTGCAACGGGAGAGAATCCGCTCCTGGCGGGTGCTCGTGTTTACGCAGCGCACCGTGGCTTCGCGGCCCGAGCTGTCGGGATAGAAGACATAGCAGACCTCGTGTCCATACCCTGACCAGTACTCGTGGCCCAGTTGCTCTTCACCCTGGCGCGGACGGAGGTTCACGGGAAGCTTCGCGGCCGGGGTCATCAACCACAGGCGGGCATCCACCTCGCCCCAGGGGCCTTCGTGGCGGTAGAGTACGTCCCTCGATCGTGGACGAAACTGCGGGTGCGCCAGCCACTGGTTTTCCGCGACAAGCAGATCGGCGCGGCCGCGGCGGATGTCGACGAGCTGAATGCGGCATCGCGGCCGCGCTTTGAACTGTTGCTCGAAGCCGTCGTCGACCCAGTCGTCTTCCTTCATCTCAACCACAGCGGCATAGCGCGCGTCGTCTGCAACGCTCAGGTGGCCGGTCATGCGCCAGCCGGCCGGGGTGCGGTAGATGCGCCTCTCGCGGCCGTTCTTGGTTGAAACTCTCTTGAGTTCGTTGCCCTGAAGGAGGAAGCAGTTCTTCTGCTTGCGGTCGAAGGTTGGTGAGTAGGAGTGAACGCCCGGACCGTCGGTGAGCTGCACCATGTCTCCCTTGGGGAGGTTAATACGGTAGATCTGCCGCGACCCGGTCCGCTCGGAGGCCACCAGCATGAAGGAGTTGTTCTTGGCGATGCAGCGGTGGTGATAGTGCGGCAGATGATGCAGGATTTTCGGGTCGGTGAGCCGCCATTTGAGCCGCTCGGTGAGCGGATCGGGGAAAACGGCCGCGGTGGCTTTGACCTGAGTGCGTTTGCCGTCCGGGCGCTGTGTGGCGGCTGCAAGCGGGGACAGCCCGGCTAGGAAGACTCGGCGGGTGACCAGCGCCATGAAACAGTCATCGTATCATTCACCCCGGAAGGGCCGAACTGGGTTTGGTTTTGTTGGCCGCGAGGGTTAGGAGGAGTTGGAACCGTCGCATCCGCAACCACCGCCGAATCTGAGAATGACGGCCGAGAGGATGGCGGCGACCAGGAGGGGGAGGAGTTCCACTAGTTCGATGGTAGCAGGGGAGGGTTGGAAGACTCCTGCCGAGGACGCAGGTTGGCGCTCGGCGTAGCCCCACTCAGAGCCGCGGGCGTGAGCCTGCGTTGATGCTCTTCCCCCGTCGCTGTCGCCACCAAACGCTTGACGGCGACCTCTTTTGGCCGGGCATCTCAACGCGGACTCACGCCCGCGGCTCTGAGTGGCACGTCGAGTTGGATCGAATGCATAGGTGTTTCAGTTGGCGAGCGGGGTCGATTAGTATCCTGAGAGGTAGCATGTTGTGCGCGCGATGGGTGATATAACCGACAAGCGGAAGAGCGAGACGGCCGAGGCAACGAACGGCCGTCCCGGGGGCGACGACGACGGCGTGGGCACACAGAGTTCGCCCGAGCAGGAGACGATCGTGTCGGGTTCAGGCGCGCTTCTCGGCGACATGCCGCCGGAGGAGTTTCGCCGCTTCGGTCATGAAGTCGTCGACTGGTTGGCCGACTACTTCGAGCATCCTGAGAAACACCGCGTCCTGCCCGACGTGAAGCCCGGCGCGTTGGTGGACGCGCTGCCGCGTTCCGCGCCCGAGACCGGCGAGCCGATGGAGGCGATTCTCGCGGATTTCGAAAAGCAGATTCTGCCGCACGTCACGCACTGGAATCATCCGGGGTTCATGGGCTATTTCGCGACCACCGGCAGTGGTCCTGGGATTCTGGCCGAGACGCTCACCGCGGGACTCAATAATATCGGGCTGCTGTGGAAGACGTCGCCGGCGCTGACCGAGTTGGAGCAAGTCACGCTGCGTTGGTTGGCCGAATGGCTGGGGCTGCCGACGAGTTGGTTCGCGATGATGCTTGGCGGCGCGTCGGTCGCGAGCCTGCACGCGGTGATCGCCGCGCGCGAGGCGGCGCTGCAAGTCGACCGCGCCACCGGCCGGGCCTCGGATCTCACCAAGCTAGTGCTCTACACCTCCGAGCAAGCGCATTCGTCGATCGAGAAGGCGATGCTGGTACTCGGGCTGGGCCGCGAGAACTGCCGCAAGGTCCCGGTGGATGGCGAGTTTCGCATGCGTCCGGAGGCGCTCGACGCGCAGATCCGAGAAGATGTCGCGGCCGGGCGGCGGCCGTTTTGCATCGTGGCAACGGTCGGGACGACCTCGACCACCAGCGTCGATCCGGTGGCGGCGATCGCCGACATCGCCACGCGGCATTCGTTGTGGCTGCACGTCGATGCGGCCTACGCCGGCGTCGCGGGCATGCTGCCCGAGATGCGGCACGTGCTCGACGGTTGCGAGCGGGCGGACACGTTTCTCGTCAACCCGCACAAATGGCTGTTCACGCCGATGGACCTGACGGCGTTCTATTGCCGCCGTCCCGACGAACTGCGGCAGGCGCTCTCGCTGGTGCCTGACTACCTCCGCAGTCAGGAAGACTCGCGCGCGGTCAACTTCATGGAGTACGCGCTGCCGTTGGGACGCCGCTTCCGCGCGCTGAAGCTGTGGTTCGTGATGCGCTACTTCGGCCACGAAGGCTTGGCGGCCAATTTGCGCGAGCACATTCGGCTGGCGCAGGAGTTCGCGCGGTTGGTGGAGGCGCACCCCGACTTCGAGGTGATGGCTCCGCACCCGTTCTCGGTGGTTTGTTTTCGGTGGGTCCCCGAGGGGAAGAGGGCTGAAGAGGTCGATGGCCTCAACCAAAAGCTGATCGAGGCGGTGAATCGAAGCGGCGAATTCTATCTGTCGAACACCGTGCTGCGCGAGAAGTTTGTGCTGCGGGCCGCGATCGGCAACATACGGACCACGTCCGAGCATGTAGCGCGGTTGTGGGAGTTGGTGGTCGAGAAGTCGCGGGGCCTCGGGGCGTAAGCCGCAAGGCTTGCCGAGAACCGAGTCCTCTCCGGTCGCGGCTTGAGGGGCGGAGACAGCGGTCCGGCCTTACTCCGATGCAAGCGTTGCCAGGTGGGTCGGAAGTGCGTGACAATGTCGCCGGGCTACGAACCATGACAAACGAAACTCCTAAGAATGCTCTCTCCCGCCGCGATGTGCTGGCCGGCATCGTAGCCGGCGCCTTCGCCACGCAAGGCTGCCGCCAACCGTCCGCGCCGGAACTGAGATTGGCGCTGTTCGAAGCCGACGTCACACCGCAGGCCGAGGGGCATCCTTTGCTCGCCAACCGGGTGTCGCGGTCGGTGGTCGATCCGCTGTTCGCGAAGGGATTCGTTCTCCAGGGCGCGGGCGAGCCGATTGTCCTCGTGTCGATCGATTGGTGCGAGATCCGTAACGAGTCGTACGAGCTTTGGCGGTCGAAGTTGGCCAAGGCCGCTGGGACGACCAAGCAGCGGGTACTCGTCACTTGCATTCACCAGCACGATGCGCCCTACACCGATCGCGGTGCGCAGAAGCTCTTCGATGAGCACGACATCTCGGGCGATCTCTGCGACGTCGAGTTCGAAGACCGGATGATCGAGCGCGTCGCGAGTGCCGTTGGCGAAGGGCTGTCCGGCGCCCGGCCGATCACACACCTTGGCTTGGGACAGGGCAAGGCCGACGAGCTCGCTTCCAATCGCCGTTACGTACGGGACGACGGCACGGTCTCGTGGGGACGCGGCAGCACCACGCGTGATGCCGAGATTCGTGCCAAACCGCTGGGGACGATCGACCCGTGGGTTAAGACCCTCAGTTTCTGGGACGGCGATGACGCGGTCGCGGCTCTGAGCTGCTATGCGACGCACCCTATGAGTCACTACGGCGACGGTGACGTCTCGGCGGACTTCGTCGGCATGGCCCGCGCCAGTTTGCAGAAAGATACGCCGGACACCCTGCAGATTTATGTCTCCGGCTGCAGCGGCGACGTAACCGTGGGCAGCCACAACGACGGCAGCCACGAGAACCGGCCTATCTTCGCCGACCGCCTCTACCAAGGGATGGCCGCGGCTTGGAAGGCGACCGAGAAGTTTCCTCTCGACGCGGTCGGTTTCCGCTCGGCGGAGATGCGGTTGGCTCCGCGCGAGTCGCCCGGATACACGCTGGAAGAGTACCAGAGCACGATCGCGGATTCGTCGAAGCCGTTTCGGGAGCGTATGACGGCCGCGCTGGGGCTGAGTTGGCGGCAGCGTTACGACGCCGGGCATTCGATCGACGTCCCCTGTGTCGATTTCGGGCCGGCTCAACTGGTGTTGATGCCGGCCGAATCGTTTGTGCAATACCAGCTTTGGGCTCAGGAGTTGCGTCCGGACTCGTTTGTGATGGTGATGGGGTACAGCGAGTGCGCGCCTGGGTACATCCCCACTGCCGCGGACGCCACGGAAGGGTATAACGACCATTACAGTTGGATCGCGTTTCCTGAGTGTGAGGAGACGATGCGGGGTGCGTTGGCGGCGGTGTTGAAGGGAGCGGCTACTTAGTGAGGTCTGCGCCCTCAAACCGACTGGCGGCAATTGAGAAACCGAGCCTGGAACGCCAGTGACGGGCCGCTGTCTCGAGGCAGGCGAGCGGCGGATTTACCCCTCACTTGCGTTCGGGGCTAGGTTTCTTCGGGGAGGGGGATTTAGCCCTCACTGATGTTCGGAGTGAGGGCTCTTCGCATTTCAGTTATGGCACAGCTTGCACATGACTTCGCGCGGCAGTATCAGGTGCTTGGCCGCCGTCGAGCCATGGGCGTTGTGGCATTGGCCGCACTCGACAAAGTCGTGGACAGGGTGAGCGTGGACGCCGACAAACGATTCCTGCTCGTGGCAGTCGAAGCAGACGCCCTTGAAGCGGAAGCGGCCGCGGCGGCTCACACCGTGACACTGCGTGCATTCCACGCCAGGGACAGGCGGGTGGTCCTGAAAAGGTTTGAACTCGGCCGGGGCGTTCTCGCCGACGAAGAAACGCACCTCCTTGCGGCCGCCGTCCCAAACGAGCG
>JAKZVK010000872.1:0-9547 GCA_047516085.1 Bryobacterales bacterium | reverse complement strand
GTGCGATTAAAGCCGATCTTGAAGTCGATCACCGTGGTCGGGGTCGGCACGTAGGTCGTACTGATGACCGCATTGTGAAACCTTTGTGCCGTAATCGTCGCCATGGAGGGCAGCGCCTGGGGGACGGCCTCCTCCGCGATCGAGGGCGAGTAACGGAAGAAAAAGCTCAAGTTGTCCGTCGCTCGATAATCAGATCGCATATTCAGCTGATACTGATCCAACACGCGCGCGTTCGTATTCACCACATTGCTTCCTCCCGGGGTATCCGTCACCGGAAAGACAATGTCTCCCCAGGCTGACGTGGTGGGATGGATTCGATTGGAGCAAATGACGTTCGGCACGCCGTTGCAGCTGATCTGGTCCCGGATGACATCGCCGGTGGCGGGATCCACGCGGCTCGTCAAAGGGTCGAAGATGGGTTGCAGGCCCTGCAAGTCGCCCGACAATTGCGACCTCGTGGGGACCGTCGCAAACAGCGTGGATTCCCGACGGATCTTGCGCCCCTCGTAGTTGAACAACCAGAACAACTTGTTCCGCCCATCGACGACCCCCGGGATGTTGACCGGACCGCCGAGTACCGTACCCCACTGGTTCTGCCGAAACGCGGGCTTCCCAGTGCCGCTGGAATTCCTGAAAAAGTCATTGGCGTCGAGCTTGTCGTTGCGCAGGAATTCAAAAAAGGATCCGTGGAGTGCGTTGGTTCCCGACTTGAGGGCCACGGCCACGTTGGCGCCGGCCCCCGCACCGAACTCGGCGGAGGTGATGTTCGTCTGGACCCTGAATTCCTGGATGGCGTCGATGGAGGGTTCGGTGCCGAACGCCTTAAAGAACACATCGTTGTTTTGGATGCCGTCCAGCGTGAAGTTGTTGACGTCGGGACTGTTGCCGTTCACGCTGAAGTTATGCCCGCCCGAAATGGCGAACAACTTGCCGCGGGGTACCGAGCCGGGCACCAACAGAATCAAGTCCGTGTAGCTTCTGCCGTTCAGAGGCAAGCTAACGACGCTCTGATTATTGACAACCGTCCCGACGGTGGCGTCCGCGGTGTCCAGTAGCGGGGTGGTGGCGACTACCTCTACCGTCTCGGTGACCTCGCCGACCTCCAGCACGACGTTGACGGTCACTGTCCGAGTCACCTGTAAGACGACTCCGGTGACCTCGGTGGTCTGGAAGCCATCCTGCTCGGTCCTCACGGAGTATGTACCCGGCAATAAGGATGGGACTATGTAAGTGCCGCTGCCGCCGCTCGTGGCCGTACGGGTGACGCCTGTCTCCTCGTTGGTCACTGTAACGACAGCACCCGGAATGGCCGCGTCTGATTGATCAGTAACGGCGCCGACGATCGCGCCAAACGATGTTTGCCCCTGTAGCGCCCACGGAGCTTGAAACATCGACAGGCTGATCATGATCGAGCAGATTCCAATTGTTCTCATCAGGTTGTTCATCGTCATTCCTCCGCGGCTCTTCCGGGAGCGTAGGTGGACCGGACAGCAATCCGCCGCTTCCGCCGGAGTCACTTCTTCAGCTGTGGTGATCCCAAATCCCCGCGCCAGCATACCACAATCACTCGTTACCCGTTGCGTTAAAGTCGACAATTTCGCAACACGGCCCACGGCATTATCCCTGGTTCGGCCTGGATCAGGTCAAGGGCCGGCTCCACAGTTCCCGATGCTAGGCTGATGGTGCGTACCGCGGTCCCGGAACATGAGGGAGTCGGCTCGCCGGCTCGTGGTTCGCAGCTAGGAATTCTCACCGTGACCCGCGCTGTTATCGCTCTGGGCGTGCTCGCGGCCCATCTTTGGGCGCAAGCCCCCGCGCGGGACTTCTTGTCGCACCGGGAACACGGCAAGCGCCTATTGGCTTCCGGCGAATTCGACCAGGCCGGCGCGGAGTTTCAGGCGGCGTTAAGGCTGGATCCGCGATCGCACGAGATCCGCAACTACCTGGGGCTTTGTTGGGTGGGAAAGAACGATCCGGCCGCCGCGGTCAAGGAATTCAGGGAAGCGTTGCGGCTGAAATCCGACTACGTTGAAGCGCGTTCGAACCTGGGAGCCGCCTTGCTGAGGAACGGCAACCCGCGCGCGGCGGAAGCCGAGTTGCGATTAGCCGCCGAGCAAGCGCCCTCCTCTCCCGACATTTATTACCGCTTAGGTTTGGCGCTTTCCTCGACTGGAAATCAACGCGGCGCGCTGGCGGCTCTGCGGAGGGCGGTTGTTCTCAAACCGGATTTCGGTCAGGCCCAGAACGACCTGGGCGTCGTGCTGGTGATGCTCGGCGAGTTGGATGAAGCAGAAACGAGATTCCGCCAGGCCGCCGCCGCCAACCCCGGTTACGGGGAGGCGCGCTACAACCTGGGCCGCGTCCTGCTGCGGAAGGGCGAGTCTGGGTCGGCGATCGCGGCGTTCCAAGAAGCGATCCGCGCGGACCGAAGCCACGTTCCGGCGCGCGTCCGGCTGGGCAGCGCACTGCTCGCCGAGGGCGACACGGAAAACGCAATTCGAGAACTTCAAGAAGCGGTCCGCTTGGATCCGAGCCATGCCGACGCCCGCTTGCGGCTCGGTTTGGCGCTCCGAGCAACAGAGGATCGAAAGAACGCGATCACTGAGCTTCAGAAAGCCATTGCGCTAAATCCCCGTTCGGTTCAGGCTCATAACGCTTTGGGGGCGGCGTGGGCTGAAATGGCCAAACTCGAGGAGGCGATTCGAGAGTTTCGCGCCGCGCTTCGGTTGGACCCGGCCGCGTTCGACGCGCGTTACAACCTGGGCTTGGCCTTGCTGATGTCTTCCGAGGTCGACCTAGCCGTCGTTGAGTTACGAGCGGCGGCCGAGCTTCGGCCCGAGGAGGCAAAGGTTCACTATCGGTTGGGCTCGGCGTTGACGAAAGCGGACGACCTGGACCACGCCATCGTGGAATACCGGACCACTCTTCATCTCGACCCAAGTTACCCGGGGGTCCATTACAACCTCGGGCGCATTTTTCTTAGAAAGGGGGAGCAGGAAAAGGCGGCGGAAGAGTTCAAAGTCGTGGCCCGCGAGCAAAGACAACAGAAAAAGCGGGACGCCGCGGATACGCGCGTCTTGCTCTCTATCGGCCGGGGCCTCAAAGCCATGGCCGCAGGGGACTCGGAACATGCCGTGCGGGAATTCCGGTCGGCGGTCCGGGCCGGTCCGAACTCGGCCGAAGCTCACAACCACCTCGGGGTGAGCCTAGCCCAAATGGGAGACATCAGAGGAGCCATCGCCGCATTTCGCAAGGCAATCGAATTGGAGCCGCAGCAATCCCCAGCCTACAACAACCTCGGCGGTCTTCTTGCGGCAACATCGGACATGGAATCGGCAGTCACCCAGTTCGAGGAAGCAGTAAGGCTCCAATCCGATTTCGCCGAAGCGCACTACAACCTGGGACTCATGCTTCTCCGCCAGGGTGAACGCGAGCGCGCCGAGATCGAGTTCCGGAAAGCTCGGGAACTCAATCCGAAGTTGGAGCCGCCGGAGTATTAGAGAAGGATCTTATTGGGGTGAAGCCGGGGGGGGCACAGGCTCGAAACTCCTTTTCCGTGTCGTTTCGAGTTCCCGGGCCCCTAGTTCCTCCGATCGGGTCCGCGCCTGCGCCGCCCGCGCCTGGTTTCCCATTTTCGAATGAACTTTTGATAGCTGGGAGTAGAGTTGGGCGTCATCGCCGCGAGTTTGCAGAGAACGCTCCAGCTCCGTCAGGGCCTCTTGATAGCGTCCTAATTGGATCAGGCTCCTTGCGATACCTCGCGAGGCGCGCAAATCTCCGGGCGCCACCCGACGCGCCCTTTCATAACCAGCCAGTGCGGCTTGATAATCACCTTCCCCTAACTCACAATCGGCCAGCGTATCATATGCCTCCGGGAGCGACGGGCTCAACCGAATGGCCTCTTCCAACCTAGGCTGCGCCCGGCCGCACTGACCTAAGTTGGCCATTTGCCGGCCCACCGCGAGATGGGCCCGCGCGTCCAACGGGTTGACTCCCAGGGCCTCGCGCGCCACATCCAAAGCCTGCGCAAATTGCTCGTCCTGCTGATATGCGTCAACCAGGAAGTACAGAACCTTGAGGTTATCGGGTTTGACGCGCTTCGCGATTAAGAGAGTTTCAATCGCCTCTTTCAGGTAACGACCCTGCAGATATTGTTGGCCAAGGAGCGTCAAGACCCTGATGTTATTGGGACGCGCGTCGTTGGCGGCTCGGAGTCTCTCGATGGCGTCCCTGTTGCGGCCCTGGTTCACGTACAAGAAGGCGAGGCTGCTGTTGACCTCAAATGAATAGGGTCGGAATTTGAGCGCCTTTTCCAGGTGCTCCTCAGCCTCCTTGTGGCGGCCCAGCCGCAGAAGCGCCAGTCCTAAGTTGGACCGCCCGTCGAAGGCATTCGGCAACATCGCGACAGCCAATTGCAGTGGCTGAACTGCCTCCTCGTGAAACCCGCCCTTGCCCAACATGCTCCCGAGCTGCAGCAAAATCTCCGGATCCCGGGAGGACTCAGCCAGCAACTCTTCCCTCAGCCGCCTCACCTCGGCGTCCTTTTTGTCTTCGATGGCGAGGTCGAGCGCCAGGAGTTTTCGAATGGCCTGCTGATCGGCCGCTTTGAGTCGCTTGGCGGTGTCAAATTCGTCCTGGGCCTCGCTCCGTCGGTTCAGCTGGAGGTAGATTCGCCCCAGCTGGTAGTGCAATCCGCCATCGAGCGGCTTTTGTCGTAAGGCTTGCTGCGTAGCCTCGCGAGCCCTTTGCGTTTGTCCCTTCTTTAGGTAAGCCTTCCCCACCTGTTGATATGTGTCGTAGATGGGCTCACCGGCGGCGACCATGGCTTCGTAGAGTTCGATTGCTCTGTCGTCTTGCCCCCGCGAGGCCGCGATGCGGCCAAGGAAATACATCGTGTAGACATTGTCCGGTGCCAGCTCCAAGGCCCTTCTGAACGCAACCGCCGCTTCATCGGGCTTGCCCGTGCTCCACAACGCGTAGCCGAGATAATGATGAATTCCGGCTTCGTCCGGAGCCAAGTCCGCTGCTTTTCGGAGAAGGGGCAGAGCTTCGGCGGGCTTTTGGGCTTCGATGAGCGCCCCGGCTCGGGCGGCGGCAATGCGGCCCAAGATATACATTGTGTCGGCATTGCCGGGAGCCAGCTTGAGGGCTCGTTCAAGCTCGACGGCGGCCGCATCGGCCTGGCCGATTCTCCATAACGCGTAGCCAAGATAGTGGCGAACGGCAGCGTCGTCCGGCGCCAGGTCCGCCGCTCTTCGTAGCAGGGGCACGGCGGCAGCCGGCTTTTCCTCTTCCATGAGCGCCATCGCATCATGAAACAGGTCCCTCGCCGTCTCGGCAGCTGGAGCCGCCGCGGTCAGTAAAACCAAGCAGAACGCCGGAACGCCGATGAAAGTGCTTTGAGTCACTGGTCTGTTTCTGGTGGATCTACCTTCCAAACAGGGACATAGCAGGCCGGCTGCGACGATCGTAACAGACCCCAAGCTTGGACTGTGGGCATTCGGCCGCTCCGCGGAAAGACCGCGGGCCTTGCTCGATCGGTGTCAGCCCGACGGCCCGGCGCCGGCCGCGACTTTGCCGCTCCGACATGGGGAATCAGAAGGTTCTTCCACAACGTGGATCTGATTCAACTCGGGGTTGGACAGGGATTGCCGCGTTCCGCCGGGCCAGTCAATCTCGACGGCCTTCACTTCATCCATCCGGCCCAACCCAAAAAAAACCCGGCCGTCGTTGGAAGACAGGTAGCTGCCGGCTCGCTTCGCCATGGCATGCTGGGTCGTCCCGTCCGCGGCGGTGAGTACGACGCGGGCGCCGATTCCGTCGCGATTGCCGGCGCATCCTCGAAATTGCAGTCCGATCCAGTTATTCTTTAGCCTCTCTTGGCTCTGGTTCTTGGCGAAATAGGCCGCCTCGTCCACGTTGGCGACGACGATATCCAGGTCGCCGTCGTTGTCCAAATCACCGATGGCCGCGCCCCGGCTTGCCCAGGCGCGCTTGAAGATCGTACCGCCCTGCGAGGAGATATCAACGAAGCTGCCGTCTCGGTAGCTCAGAAGCAGTGGTTGTTGCTGATAGCGAAGGTGCGGCTGAGACTCCTCGATATTGTCCATCACATGACCGTTGGCGAAAAACACGTCGCGACTACCGTCGTTGTCGAAATCGAAGACACCTATGCCCCATCCGGTGTAAAGCTGCGTCGCCCTACCCAGACCGCCCAAACTTGTTCTGTACTCGAACTGTCCGTCACCCCGATTGCGAAAGAGAGCGTACTGCTCCTCGGAAAGCGTTGTTGTCACGATGTCGGGAAAGCCGTCGTTGTCGAGATCGGCGAAATCGGTCCCCATTCCCGAAAAATCGCTGCCGTCATCGTCGAACGCGACGCCGGTGAGCAGCGACACTTCGCTGAACGTGCCGTCTCCTTCGTTTTGGAAAAGGAACTGCTGAAACTGATCGTTGGCCACGGAGATATCAACCCTGCCGTCGTTGTTGAAGTCGCCGAAGGAGACTCCGAGAGCCTTCCCCTTGGCTTCAGCAACCCCCGATTCCCGGCTCATATCGCTAAAGGTGCCATCCCCGTTATTGCGAAACAGGTAATTTGAGACCGCTTCGAATACATCGGGGTGGCAGTACGAGCGGCCCGCTTCTGTTCGCATGCCGCAGCGGTGATCCTGCTCAAAATTCCAGAGCAGATAGCGGCAGACGAAAAGATCGAGGTGGCCATCGAGGTCGTAGTCGAAGAAACCCGCGCTGCTGGCCCAGCCGTCGGCGCGCACTCCCGCTCGCTCTGTAACATCGACGAACTTGTGACCCGCTTCATTGTGGTAGAGCATCACAGCCGGGTGGCCGCCCGTCCCTAGGTTGGTCACCACCAGGTCCGGATAGCCGTCGTTGTCATAATCGCCGACGGTAACTCCCATGCCGTATCCGCGACCCTGCAGGCCATACTCGCGCGTGAGGTCGCTGAAGGTGCCGTCCCCGTTGTTGTGGAATAGGCGATTCCAGAATTCCGGACCGGTTTTATTAGGCTCTTCGCCGTTGGGGTGCGGCAGCTTGATCTCAGCGCCATTCACGAAGAAAACGTCCATCCAGCCGTCGCGGTCGAAATCGAGTATCGCCACTCCGCCGGACATCGTCTCGGGAAGGTACTTCCGCTCGGTTTTCGAGGCGCGATGCTGGAAACGGAGACCCGAGCTCTCGGTGGCGTCCACGAAGAGCGAGGACGGCACGGCCTCCGCCCCAAGAGCGAAAACCGCGGCGAGCACCAAACTGACGCCGCGGAGTGAAGCTGACAGCACACCGAAATTATACGATTAGCGTTGTCTTACACGGCGGGTACTGCTCGGCCAGGCGCCTGTGGGGCTCTCTGGCGGACGGACCCGGTCGGGTCTGGCTGGAGTGACGGTGGCAGCTCGTTTATGATCTCTTGGCCGGTCTCGGGTAGGCCGCCGGCGATCAATCAGAGCCCGCGACACAGCAACCTGTCCCAAGAGCAGGAGTGCAGGCACCTTGTTCATAGCACGTATGCCGTTGATTACACGGTGGATATCGAACTCAATGCCCGCTGTGAGAAAGCTACTATAGTTAATTTTGTAGCTGTCCAGAGCCTCACAGAACAACAGATACCAACGACCGAGACTTGTAACTTATTGAAAACAATGGTCGGGGCGGAGGGATTCGAACCCCCGGCTTCCTGCTCCCAAAGCAGGTGCCACCGTAGGCCCCGAATCCTCTGTTTTCAACTGAGCGGTCACGGAGGATCTCGTCCAGGAGGACGCCGACGACGACCGGTAACGAAGCCTTGCCGTGCCAGCACACGACAGGAACATTCCCCAGGTGGGGGAACGAGCGCGCCTCGCCGTGCTGGATAGCGGCGAGGACTGAGATCGGGACGCGTCGGCGCTTGGCCTCAAGAACCTCGATGCGACACCAATCCCGCGAACCATAGGTGTCGGTCTGAATGGCGAGCAGGACTGGGAGCGAACCGGCGTTCTCGGTGATGAACTCGGCGAACCGGGTGCCATCGGGGATGTCTGTGGCATCGAAGAAGTCGCCGAGCTTCGTCTGTTCGTGAAGGTAGCGCCTTACCTCCTTCGTGATGCTTAGGCCATCTTGCTTCGCGTGGCTCAGGAACACCCTTACTTTCTCGGCTCCCGGCTTGAGGAGACGGCAGAGGTCGTTCTTGACGTTGTTGAGCAGCTCGACTTCACGATTAACTGGGTCGCACTCGCGCAGACGAATCGCCTGCACCATACCGAGGCTTGGTGGAAGCCGCGACACCGCAGTAAGGGCCACACCGACAACAACATCGCTGGAGCTCACGCTATTGGTGAGATCGCTGACGTAGTCGCGCCACACAGGTTCAGCGACGAGTTTGTCGTCGGCCAGCACGAACACAGCAGTACGCTTGGCTTTACCGAACGGAATCGGCGGAGGCGCCGCCGCGGGAGAAACGGATGTCCGGAACCAGACGGGGATGCCGAGGCCCCGGCGCGCGGGCATATCGGGATCAGCGCAGCACTCCCGAAAGATCGCACGCGCGAACTCAGCCGAGCCCTGAGCCTCGGGGTGCCAAACCACATACAGGGCGAGCGGCGGCCGGCTGTCAAGAGGTTCAGTCATAAGTCCAAATTCCGATGTCGCTGCAGCGGCAGGGACCGGCTAGCTAGCGCGTCGGCAGTCACGAGCCCTTCGTCGATCACACTTCGGCGGGCCACCCTAGAGAGTCTACGCGAACGAACAGGCCGACTGACTGCGCCGTTTCGCCGTTGCCGCTCCAGTGCCGCAAAACGGGGGGTCGCTCCCGGTTACGGCCGCGATCGCTGGAGCGGCCGCGCGGTGTCGGTCCGATGCACGATCAGAGCCGCGTTCATCGGGGTTTCCCAGCGGCCAGCGTTGTGATCGATTGGGCAGGATCGGCTGTGATCGGAGGCCGCTGTCCCGATCACAGGCTGGAGCGGCCCCGACCTGTCGCAGGAACCTGTGATCGGCGTTCTTCGAGATAGGCAGCCCAGTCGTCCATCAGGCGGCGCCGACGCTCGAAGAGATCACTGCGTGCGTAGGCCGCCTCGGTGGAGTTCTGTACCGTATGGGCGAGCGCGGCTTCAACCACCTCACGAGGCGTATTCGTTTGCTCCGCCGCCCAGTCCCGGAAGCTCGACCGGAACCCATGCGGCACGGCGGCGATACCGAGTTCTTTGATCAGCTTGCTCAGCCGTTTGTCGGAGAGCGGCTTCCCATGCGGGTTGGGGAACACCAGGCCCGTCCCCTCGCGTCGTCCACCCGCGTTAGTGAGCGTCGCCATGGCGCGCGCGGAGAGCGGGACTCGATGATCGCGTTTCGCCTTCATCCGCGCGGCGGGGATGGTCCACACACGCTCGTCCAGGTCCATCTCGTTCCACGTCGCCAGGCGCACTTCGCCGGATCGCGCCGCCGTCAGCACCAAGACCTCGAACGCCCGCTTGGTGGTGACCGAGGCCTGGGAGGCTCGCACGGTCGCGAGGGCGTCCGCCACCGCGCCGTGGGGCAGCGCCCGCATGTGCTGGACGAC
>JAKZVK010000871.1:0-4085 GCA_047516085.1 Bryobacterales bacterium | reverse complement strand
GTCGCCCACCGGCCGGCGCCGATCGACCATGCCGCTGATCGTGATCGCCCAGGCGAAGACGGAGGCGGAGGCGCGGGCCGGCCTGGACCGCTGGCGCGCACGCCACCCCGAGGCGGCCGCGTGCCTCGAGCCCGACGACGTGCTGGTCGACGCGATGCGCGGCCGCCACTCGGTCTGGACCCGCATCCGCGTCAACCTCCGCCACGTGCCGGAGGCCGAACGGCCGCCGCAGGAACCGCCCGATCCCGACTACGATCCGTCCGTCGAGTGGGAACCGCCGAGCGACGCTCCTTGACGCGGCACGGGTAGAACACCCGATCATTCGTGCAACTGATATACAGGAGTGTACGTTGGTGATCTCCGAATCTGATCGCGACCGTTTTCCCGTTAGCCCGACGGCTGACAGTCGTACACCCGTCGAGATCTATTCCGCTAAACGCAAAGCCGAGTTCCTGCTCGCCAATGCCGTCGATGAGGAAGACTACGCTTGGGCAGCACGGGAAGTCCGGAAGTTGAGAATCGACCCCGCGGCCGTGCCACACGAGCGCCCGACAGCCGAATGAGGTGTGGACCCGCTCTTACTCGACGCCAACGTGCTGTTCAGTCAAGCCGCGAATGGCAGCCTGACGGTGCCAATCTCGGAGTTACAGGCTTCGCGAGTGCGGGTAGAGCGCGGCCCGTCAACCGTAAGTGCCTTCTTGGGCTTTGGCCCATCCCAGGGCTTGGTCACGGTGGCCGTTCTGGCCTGTTCGACAGGCCTCCGACGGATCAGATGAGAAGAAGCGGGTCGTGTCGAGGTTGAGCAACCTTCTTCGGCAGGTGGAAACGCAGGACCCGCAGCTTGCCGCGGACCTAAAGCGGGAAGTGGAGGCGCTGTCCGAACGCCGCGCGTTCGGGCTCAACTTCGAGCGTCACCTACCCGAGACGGTAGAGCTGCCGGGCCGCCCAGTGCGCAGGAGGGACAAGGTGCGGTTCCTACCGGTGCGCGGCGAGAAGCCGAGCAGCGTCGATCACCGGCTGTGGCGGGTTGACCGGATTCGCCGGACCGACGAGGGGCGGGTGGCCGACCTAGTTCTGGTTCGGCACCAGGACCCGGAGACCGAGCACCAGATCGCAAGTCGGGCCGTCGAGGACCTGATTGTGATCGCCCAGTTCCGCGATCCGATCTACCCGGGGCTGGTGTCCACCGGCAAGGTAGAGCGCGGTGGAGACAGGCCTTTCCACACGGTTATCAACGCCGAGAACTTCCACGCGCTGCAGGTTCTGCTCTACACCCACGAGGGTAAGGTTGACGCGATCTACATCGATCCCCCTTACAACACTGGCGCGCGGGACTGGAGGTACAACAACGACTACGTCGACAGCGACGACGGCTACCGCCACTCCAAGTGGCTCGCGATGATGGAGCGTCGGCTGAAGCTGGCGAAGCGGCTACTCAACCCGGAATGCTCTGTGTTGATCGTGACTATCGACGAGAATGAGGTCCACCGGCTTTCCTTGCTGCTCGAGGGACTCTTCCCTTCGAGCAAGATCCAGATGGTCACGGCCCTCATCAATCCGGCGGGAGCATCGATCATCGATCAGTTCGCCCGCGTTGACGAGCACCTCTTGTTTGCCCACATCGGCTCGGCGCGCCCGCAACGAACAATCGCGGAGACGACTCCGCTAGTAGGGAGCAAGGGCTCAACAGGAGCGATTGTTTGGGAGTCCCTGCAACGATCTGGTGGCAATTCAAGGCGACAGGATACAAAGGCGAAGTTCTTTCCGATTTACATCGACGAAGAGAACCGGCGCATCGTTGGTTGCGGAGACCATCTGCCAGAGGGGAACAGCCGTCGAGACGCCCCCGCCCCTCCCAATGGATATGTTCAGCAGTGGCCGATCAAGACAGATGGTTCGGAAGCCTGTTGGCAGCTATCTGCCCCAACTTTTCTGAATTATCTCAAAGAAGGGCGCATACGCCTTGGACGAAGGAAAAGCGATGGTGGCTGGGGGATCTCGTTCCTAACGACTGGACACATGAAAGCAGTCGCCGATGGGGAGTTGGTAGTCAGGGGCCGGGATGCAAACGGTGTCTTGATTGTCGAGGGTTCGGAAGTGAGGGCCCGAACACGCGTCGGCAAGACCATGTGGATAAACGGCCTCTACAGCGCGACGGAGCACGGCTCCACCCTCTTGCGACGGTTTATTCCGAAGCGTAAATTCCCGTTTCCGAAGTCGCTGTACGCGGTCGAGGACGCTCTCCGATTCTACGTGGGCCTCAAGCCAAACGCCGTTATTGTTGACTTCTTTGCAGGGTCTGGCACCACTGCGCACGCCGTGATGCGACTCAACAAGCACGACAACGGATGGCGAAAGTGCATCCTGGTTACGAACAACGAGGTGTCGGCGGGCGAACAAGCTGCGCTTCGGGAACAGGGTTTGCGGCCCGGAGACCCGAATTGGGAGGCGCTGGGGATCTGTGAGTACATCACGAAGCCCCGTATCGCGGCCGCCGTGACGGGCAAGACCCCAGACGGCGCCCCCATAGAGGGCGACTACAAGTTCATCGACGAGTTCCCGATGGCCGAGGGGCTCGCGGAGAACGTCGAGTTCTTCACCATGACCTACGAGGCGCCGCGGCTAGTGGCGCACAACCGGGCGTTCGAGGCGATCGCGCCGTTGCTGTGGCTCAGGGCCGGGTCGCAGGGACGCCGGATCGAGAAGGCAATGCACGACTTCGACGTTGCGGACACGTATGCGGTGCTGTTCGACCTCGACGCCTCGCAGGGCTTCCTCGCAGCTGTTGCCGAGGCCGAATCGGTGCGCATGGCGTTTATCGTCACCGACGACGACCGGGGGTTCCAGATGGTGTGCGGCGAGCTGCCAGCACGGACGGAAGCCGTGCGCCTGTACGAGTCGTACCTCACCAATTTCACGATCAACACGGGGCGGGAGTAGCCGTGCGGTACACGCTGAAGGACTACCAGAATGACGCCGTCGCCGACGTGCTGGCGCACCTCGCGCGGGCGCGAGACGACTGGCATCGATGGAAGTCGCCGGTGGCGTTCTCGCTCACGGCGACTACCGGCGCGGGCAAGACAGTGATGGCGTCGGCAGTGATCGAGGCGCTGTTCGACGGCAACCCGGACTACGACTTCGATTCCGACGCCGGGGCGGTGGTGCTGTGGTTCACCGACGACCCGTCGCTCAACGAGCAGACACGCTTCCGTCTGCTGGACGCCGCCGACCGGATCGCCCCCTCGCGCCTGGTGGTGATCGAGAACACCTTCAACCAGGAGAAGCTCGAACCGGGCAAGGTCTACTTCCTCAATGCCCAGAAGCTGGGGACAAAGTCGCGGCTGGTCAGGGGAGCACCCGAAAGCTCTCAGGAGGAGGCTCAGTATGACCTGCCGATGCCGGACGCGCGGGCGTTCACGATGTGGGACACGCTGGCGAACACCATCCTCGACGAGCACCTCACCCTGTATCTCATCCTCGACGAGGCCCACCGGGGCATGAAGCCGCCGAGCAGGGGAGACCGGACCGAGAAGGCCACTATCGTGCAGCGGCTCGTCAACGGCGCCAACGGCGTCCCATCGGTACCGATCGTGTGGGGGATCTCCGCCACGGTCGTGCGCTTCAACGACGCGATGGCCAAGGCCGAGAACCGGACCAGCTACCCTCCTGTGGTGGTCGACCCGGCGCGAGTGCAGGAATCGGGTCTGCTCAAGGACGACATCCGGCTCGACTTCCCAGCAGAAACCGGTCGGTTCGACACCGTCCTGCTGGCCCGCGCCACCAGAAAGGCGAAACGAGCCACCGAGCTGTGGCGCGCCTACGCGCAGCGAGAGGGCGCAGCCGCGCAGGCGGTGGTGCCGCTCCTGGTCGTCCAGGTGCCAAACAAGCCATCGGACGAACTCCTCCTATCCACGTTCACGACCATCCGAGAGAACTGGCCGGAGCTGGAACCGGATGCGATGGCGCACGTGTTCGGCGATCACGCAGCGATTGAGATCGGAGGGTTCACGATCCCGCACGTCGGCCCCGAGACGGTGCAAGACCGCACCCACATCCGCGTTCTATTCGCCAAGGACGCGATCTCG
>JAKZVK010000870.1:0-4003 GCA_047516085.1 Bryobacterales bacterium | reverse complement strand
TTGAAACTGGATCTCCGCATAATTCTCGGCTTCGGAGTTGTTGAGATCCGCCTCGAACGTTGCCTTGGCTTGCCGGCCGAAGCCCGTATCGGCGTGGAGGAGCGCGATGCTCGTGATCCAGAAGGTCCTCAACACGTCCAGTATCCTGTCAACCCGACGGTGATTGTTGACGTTGGTCCGAAACAACCAGCCGCCCGGTTCGTTGCCAACGTTCGTCGTTACGAGTGACGAGATAATTGGTACCGGGTGGTCCCGGAGCAGTTCGGGCTGTTCATGAAGCACAGAGAAAACACCGCTGTCGGTCGGTCCCAAGACGATGTCGGCGTCCTGTTCCTCGATCAGCGCGATCAGTTTGCTCTTGCCGTCTTCCTCGTCGCCGTACGGAAGATCTCGCTTCTCGATGCGGTCAAGAAGATCTTGACCGCCGGGGGCGTAGCGGTTTTCGAGGGCTCTCGTAACTCCCTCGAGGTGCCTTTCTCCCTTCCAGTCATCACTGCGAAGCACGGTGATGCGGATCTTTTTTAACGGTTGGTCCTTCAGTTGTTCCTGACCCCAGGCCGGTAGGAAGAGTAAGCCCGATAGGATACAGGTCCTCCACAAGTGGTTCTGTCGCATGGCCTTCTCCCGTTGCGTTGCCGGGCAAGTTTCGTTTCATGCCCGTATGCCTGCACGACCGTCGACCCGCGCCGACCTCTAGTCCACCAATAACGGTCAGGCCAAATCAAACAAATCCGCGCGCGCGCCCAAACGCCCGACCTTGCGGCCTTTCTCCGGCGAGTCGTAGACCACCAACAGTCTCGTCGGATCGTCGCCGCGCCGGAAGCGGGCCATCCCCTCGGCCTTTCCGCGGCTCTTCTTCTGCGTGAGGCGCTCGACCCTCTCCCGCTCGCCCGGCCAGACCAGGTCTTCCTTGTCGTTGCGAAGGCCATCCTTCCAACGGTAGGTCACGACCGGGCCGAGTAGGTCCATCGAAGGTCCCGCGAGAATCAGGACATCATCACCGTCAATCACCAGGTCGCGGACGCCGTTGCCGTCGAGGTGGAGGAAGTGTTTCGTGTACAGTTGGCCGTCGTCGCCGATCGGTTTGAGACGCAGTCGCCCGTCTTTCTCACCGTCCACCTCGAGCCGCAGCACCGCGGCCCAGCCTCGCAACACCGGTCCCCGCAATCCTACGAATACCGTGTTCCCGTCGACCGCCAGGCCCTCGATGTCGAGGCCGTTGTCTTTGCTCGGTATCTTGGTGAAGGCGCCGAAGTGCTTATCTTTGCTTAGCGCGTCGAGCAGCACATTGCCTTCCTCGTCACCGGGAAGCTGCGCCGCGCGCATTGCCCCATCGGGCCGGCTCGGGTCGGGAACGTCCCGCCGGATCTCGCACTCGCCGCTGACCCCTTCCCGCACGAGAGGAATCAGCGCCAGCACGTAGCGGTTGGCCTCGGCCTCCACCGTCCGCAGCCGCTTGACGTTCTTCTTGCTGGATTTTTTCTTGTTGGATTTGTCTTCTTTCGGACGCTCGCGCTTCAAACTGTGGGAGCCGACCAGCCACAAATAATCGTCCGAGTAGTCGAGGCCCTCAATGTCGACCTCTTCGCCCTTCTCCTCCGCCAACAGTTCGAGGATGTCGTCCAGCGCGAACCGCTTGTGGTGCTCAAAGTATTGACCGTCCTCCGACGACACGCGATCGAGATAGGCCCCCTCGTCCGAGCCCAGCCACAGACTATTCCCGACCTGCACGACCGCCGAGAGGTCGTCCCGCAAGCGGTCTCCGGGCTCGATGCCCGTCTGGTCATCCAACGTCAGAACAATGTTCTCGGAGTCCACAATCCACCTCCCGCGAGAATCGGCCGGTTATTGCAGGGTGGCCCTGCCATTATAGGCGCGAATCAGAGAAATGTCGGGCCAGTGCGCACAGGTAAGAAACGTAGGGGAACGGCATGCCGTTCCCGCGGGGCAGATCACCGCTGGACACCTACACAGCCCGGCCCGCCCCTGGGAGCCGCAGGCGTCAGCCTGCGTTGAAACGGTTCGCTCTTCAAAGGCAGCCCAAGTCAAGCTCGAAGAAGAACCGCTCTAGCTGCTTGACGGGAAAGCTCCTCCCCGTGTCGAACTCCTCAACGCAGGCTAACGCCTGCGGCTCCGAGCGGCGGTCGACGCTCAAGAGGCCACCAGGCGGATGCTGCCAGGGGGCCGCGCTCTCGTCGGTCGATACAGGCACTGGCCTGATGAGCCGGTCTGTAGCATAATCTGGATGTATGGCGATTCGTTTCACTGCGCGGCTCGCGGCTCTGTTCGCCATCACCGCCCTCGCTCTTGGCGCGAGTCCTCACTTCGACACCGACGTCCGGCCGATCTTGTCGCAGCATTGCTTCCAGTGCCACGGCGAGCAGGTACGCATGGGCGAGCTCGACCTGCGCACGCCCGCGGCCATGGTCAGGGGCGGCCTCCAGGGGCCGGCGCTCCACCGCGGCTCGGCCAACGACAGCCTGCTCTACCGCCGCGTCGTCGACAAAACGATGCCGATGGGCGAGACGAAGCTCAGCCCTGAGCAGATCCGCCTCATCGGGGAGTGGATCGACGCCGGTGCCCACGGCGGTGAGGCCAACGAGCAGGCGGCCTCCTCTCCTGCGAAACAAGCCCCGCGCCCCAAGGGCTTTGACCATTGGGCCTTTGCACCGCCACGCCGCCCCGACCTTCCCCAATTACAAGACGAGGCCTGGGTGCAAACGCCGATCGACCGATTCATCAAGAGCCGGCTCGAAGCCAAGGGGATCCAACCAGTCGCCCCCGCGGCGAAGCGCATCGTGCTTCGCCGAGCCTATCTCACCCTGATCGGCTTGCCGCCGACGCCGGGCGAGGTACAAGCGTTCCTCGACGACGACTCACCCGGCGCCTACGCAAAGGTCGTCGAAGACTTGCTCTCCCGGCCGCAATACGGCGAGCGTTGGGCGCGGCACTGGCTCGACGTCGTTCGCTACGCCGAGTCGAACGGCTACGAACGCGACGGCGCCAAACCGCACGCATGGCGTTACCGTGACTATGTCATCAACTCGTTCAACAAAGACAAGCCCTTCGACCGCTTCTTGACTGAACAGCTTGCCGGCGACGAGATCGAAGGCTCCAACGCCGAATCGCAAATCGGCGCCACCTTCCTGCGCCTGGGCTCGTGGGACGACGAGCCGGCCGACCCGAGGGTCGACCGCTATGACCAACTGGACGACGTCCTCGGAGTGACGGCAACGACGTTCCTCGGGCTATCGATTCGTTGCGCGCGCTGTCACGATCACAAGTTCGAGCCGCTCTCGCAAAAGGACTATTACCGCATGCTGGCTGTCTTCGAGCCGCTCCAGCGCCCGCAGGACAACCGCACCGACCTCGACCGCCTGGTGGGCAGCGAAGACGAACTCGCCTTCTACCGCACGGCGATCGAACGGGCCAAACAAAAGGTGGGGCGCCGCAAGGGCGAGATCGCGAAGCTACGCAAGGCGGTGATGAAGCGCGCACTCGAGAACGGGCAGAACGCGGTCCCCAGCGTGAACCTTTTCGATTACGCCGAAACCTTGTCGGCGATGCAAAAGCAGCCGGAGCGGCGTAACGATCGCGAGAAAGAACTAGTCGCGACGTTCGAGAAGAAGCTCGACACGGCGATCAATCAGTTCGCAACGCTGGAGGAAGCCGGCCGCATCGAGACCCTGCGCCGGGAAATCGAAACCATCGAGCTGGCCCGCCCGCCCGAGCCGCCACGCGCTTACGTCTGGTACGAAGACACATCGATTCCGCCCGTCACCCGCGTCTTGGCGCGGGGCGACACAACCCAGCCGACTACGGTCGTCGACGCCGAAGCGCCAACGGTTGTAGGCGGTACATCGCTCGACCCCACTGAGCGTCCGCTCTATTCAACCGGACGGCGGCTGGCATTGGCGCGCTGGATGACCAGCACCGAGAACCCGCTGGTCGCACGCGTGATGGTGAACCGCATCTGGCAGTGGTATTTCGGCGAAGGCCTGGT
>JAKZVK010000869.1:0-6543 GCA_047516085.1 Bryobacterales bacterium | reverse complement strand
TGATCATCAAGTTGCTCGGCTTGATGTCGCGGTGGACGATGCCTTTTTCGTGAGCGGCTTGCAGTCCCTGAGTGGTTTGCGTCGCGATATCGAGCACGTCGCTCAGCTTGAGCGGGCCCGCTTCGATCTTCTGGTCGAGCCCGGCTCCTTCGAGGAAAGCCATGGCGATGAACGTCCGGCCTTCGAACTCGTCGATTTCGTGGACGGTACAGATATTGGAGTGATTCAGCGACGCCGCTGCTTGCGCCTCGCGAATAAACCGAGCCTTGACTTCCTCCTCCCCAAGCAGGTTTGGCGACAAGAACTTCAGGGCGACGCTGCGTAGAAGTTTTGTGTCCTCCGCCTTGTAGACGACCCCCATCCCGCCCTCGCCGATCTTGTCGACGATCTGGTAGTGCGAGATCCGACCGCCTGGCCGGGGGGGCCAAGCCGGTGCCTGGCTTGCAGGCTCGTCCGATGGGCTCGGGATGCCTTCGACGGGAACAAGGAACCGGTAACCGCGCCGGGGTACCGTTTCCACAAAACGAGGGTTGTCGGCCGAGTCGCCCAAAGCCTGCCTGATCTTGTTGATCGCCGTGCCGAGGCTGTGTTCGTAATCGACGACCGTGCCGTGCGGCCAGAGTTTCTCGATCAGCTTTTCGCGGCTAACGACTTTGCCGGGCCGTTCGAGTAGGCAAATCAGGACTTGGAAGGGCTGCTCCTGCAGCTTCAGCTTGACGCCGCTATTGCGGAACTCTCCGCTATGGAGGTCTACCTCAAAGACACCGAAGCGGATGATTCGCGAGCTGGGAGCGTCGTTCATTTCGGGGTTCGATCAACCGGTTAGTCCATCTTACCTCCGCCGGGTTGAAACGTAGCGGGCATTATTGAGCTGATGTGACGCCGGCCTCCAGACTGGAGGCTTGCGCCACACATCAGGGGGCGTCCCCGTCGATCCAGGCACACAGGCCGTCCGTTGTACACAGGAAGACTCGGAAGTCTTCTCGTTTGTGGTTCTCCGACCACTTCCGACCGTTCACGAAAAATGCCTTGGTCCAGGCTTCGCTGTCGAGAGTGTGCTTGGCGAGCACCGAGACGCTCGCGACGCCCTCGGCCGAGCGGCCTGTGCGTGGGTCCATGATGTGGCTGTACGTCTTGCCGTCGATCTCGAAGAACTTTTCGTAAGAACCCGAGGTCGACAACGACTCGTCTTTGAGATAAAGTTCGGCCGCGGTGACCTTGGCGGTTCGCGGATCGCGGATCCGCACATACCACCCGCGGGGCTCGTCGGGCGGCGCGCCGATCGCATAGAGGCTGCTGCCGGCGGCGCTGATAAACGCCCGCGTCACTTCCGCCTGCCGCAACACGTCGGCCATGCGTTCGACGGCGTATCCCTTGCCGATGCCGCCTGGGTCGAGCTCGACACCGGCCCTTCGAAACTCGATCGTTCGCGCTTCCACATCGAGACGGAGGAGCTGGTAGCCGACGCGCTTCCGCGCCCGTGCAATCGCGAAGCTCGACGGAAGCTCACCCGAACCCTTGAAGAAACCCCACGTCTTCATCAACGGTCCGACGGTGATGTCGAACGCTCCCTCGCTTTGGCGGGAGTAGTCGAGGCAGCGGGCAAGCAGCCGCGCCATCTCGGGCGAGACTTCGACCGGACCGGCCGCAGCCTCGCGGTTGATGCGACTTAGCTCGCTGTCCTTCTTATAGTTGCTGAGAAACGCATCAATGCGCCGCGCCTCGTCAAACGCCGCACGAACAGCCGAGGCCATCCGGCCACGATGCTCGCCATAGGCCGCGATCGTGTAGACCGAGCCCATGATCGAGGCGCTGGCTTCGTATCGCTGGAGAGGTTGGTTCGGAGTCGAAGCGTCGGAGGTCGGTGGGTGAGAGGTCTGCGCAGCCACGGTCGCGGCAAGCAGCGTGAACAGAACCAAGCTGCGAGCAGACCGGCTTCGCCGGGAGCGCGGAACCGCGAGGCCGTCCGTCACAGCAGCTCGACCTCGCTCGAGGCCAAGTCTCCGCCCAGAAAACGCGATGCCTCGGCCTCCACTCGATCAAGGACTTCCTGAACGCGCTGCCCGGTCTCCGACACCGTGACCACGGCAATCGAAGACCGCTGCCAAGTGTCCTGGAAACTAACCTCCGAGACGGCAACGTTAAAGCGGCCGCGCAGGCGATCTTTCAAGCCGCGCAGCACCTGCCGCTTGTCTTTCAGGGATTGGGAGTGTTCGATGTGGAGGTGCAGCGTAAGGAGCCCGACGGCCGCCATCAGACAAAGGCTACGTCGGCCACCTTTTCGGTCACGAAGGCTTCGATGACATCGCCCTTCTTGACGTCATTGAAGTTCTCGATGCCCATGCCGCACTCTTGCCCGGAGCGCACTTCGTTGACGTCGTCCTTGAAGCGCCGCAGGGAGCCAAGTTTGCCGGTGTAGACGACGACGCTGTCGCGCAGCAGGTGGACCTCCGCGCTCTTGGTGACGCGGCCTTCCTGAATCACGCAGCCGGCGATGGTTCCGACCTTTGACGCTCGGAAGGTCTCGAGCACATCGGCGCGGCCCAGGAACTTCTCCTTGAGCACTGGGTCGAGCAGACCCTGCATGGCGCGTTTGATCTCGTCGATCAACTCATAGATGATCGTGTAGAGACGAATATCGACTTTGTCGCGGTCGGCCATGACCGAAGCACTGCGCTCGGGGCGGACGCCGAAGCCAATGATGATGGCGTTCGCCGCGGTGGCGAGCAGCACGTCGGATTCGGAGATGGCTCCCACGCCGGTATGGAGCAGCCGTACCTTGACCTTTTCGTTCGAGAGTCTCTCCAAGGCGTCAGAGAGAACCTCCATCGAACCCTGCACGTCGCACTTGAGTAGGATCGGCAACTCCTTGATCTCGCCGGCTCTGAGTTGCTCTTGGAACTGCTCGAGCGATAGCCGGGACGACTTGGCGAGTGCTTGCTCGCGAACTTTGTCCTCGCGGTGCCCGACAATTTTCTTGGCCTTATCGGTGTCGGTGACGACCTGCAAGGAGTCGCCGGGTGCGGGCAGTCCTTCAAGGCCCAACACGACCACGGCGGACGACGGGGGCGCTTCGGTGATCTTCTGGCCGGTGTCGTCGATCATCGCGCGCACCTTGCCGAACACGGATCCCACCACGAAGTAGTCGCCGTTGCGAAGCGTACCGTTCTGTACGAGGACGGTGGCAACCGGACCCTGGCCCCGGTCGAGCTTCGATTCGAGGACCGTACCCACCGCCGGCCGGGCCGGGTTGGCCTTCGGCTCACGCAGATCGGCGACGAGCAAGACCATCTCGAGCAAGCTGTCGAGGTTCTGCTTCTCGGTGGCCGAGACGGGCACCATCACGGTGTCACCACCCCAGTCCTCGGGAAGGAGCCCGCGGTCGGCCAACTGCTGCTTGACACGGTCGGGCTGGGCGTTGGGTTTGTCGATTTTGTTGATCGCGACGATGATCGGCACGCCCGCCGACTTGGCGTGGTCCATGGCCTCGAGCGTCTGAGGCATCACGCCGTCATCAGCCGCCACAACCAGGATGACAATGTCCGTCACCTCGGCGCCGCGGGCGCGCATACGGGTAAAGGCCTCGTGGCCGGGCGTGTCGATGAAGACGATCTTTCGCCCGCTGTGCTCGACGTGGTAGGCGCCGATGGCTTGCGTAATGCCGCCTGCCTCCCGCTCGGCAACGTTGGTTTCGCGCACGGCGTCGAGGACCGAAGTCTTGCCGTGGTCGACGTGCCCCATGACGGTTACAACGGGGGCGCGAGGCAGCAAGTCGCCGGTGACTTCGGACTCCTCGACCTCCTGCATGGCTTCCTCTTCAAAGCTGGTTTCGGTCGTGGTCGCGCCGAACTGCTTGCAAAGGCCCTTGAGAGTCTCTAGATCGAGCGTCTGATTGATCGTGGCGAACAGGCCGCGATCGACCAGCACCCTGATCACCTGGTTGGCTTTGATGCCCAGCCTCTCGGCTAGTTCCTTGACGGTCGTGCCCTCGCTGACGATAACCTCGGTATTGACCGCCTTGGTAGGAGCGATCGGCACCCGCCCCTGCCGTCCCAGGACCTTGGCTTCGCGCTCGGCCTCGCGATCGCGGATGGTCCGCGCCTGAGGCCGGCGCCGACCGGCGTGGGGCCGGTACCCGGGTGCGCCGGGCGCAGGGCCGCGGCCGGTCGGGTGCATGGGCCGGCTGAACCCAGGCATGGCCGGACGGGACATCGGCATGCCCGGAACCGCCGCCGCAGGCCTTCTGGCCCGCTCGTAGATAGGTTTTCCCGGGATCAACACCGGTTTCTGAGCCTCCCGTGCCACGGGCCTTGCTGCGCGGCCGCCGGGGCGGACTCCTGCCCCTGGAGCGGCAGGTTGCGCCGCGCGGGCCACGGGACGCTGACGGGCACCAGGGGCGTGGTGCGATACGGGAGGCCGGATCGGCGCTCCGGGCAGGACCGGAGCTTTCTTGGCCGCCAGCGGCGCGCGAGGACCCAGCGTCGGGCCCGCGGCAGCCGGCTGAGTCGGGATCGGCTTCACTGGACGGGCCACGCCGGTCGTGGCCGGGGGAGCAGCAGAACCTCCGGGCAAACTGGAAACACGGCGGCGAATCGGTTCCGCCGGCACCGTAGGTACCGCCGGCATCGTCGTAGCCGGCGCCCTCGCAGCCGGTGTCTTGGCAGCGGGAGTCTCGGGATCTGTAGGGGTAGGAATTGCCGCCGGCTTTGCCGCTGTGGGGGCTGCTTGCTTGAGCGGAGGCCGCAGAACACGCACCGGCGGACGCAACGGCGCGCCGCCCCGTCCGCTGGGAATCGAAGGCTTTGCGGCTGCCGGCGTTGTGGCCGGAGCGGCCTTGGGCTTCGCTTCGGCGGCGGGCTTTGCTTCGGGCGCAGACGCTGTCTGGACTTGCTTGGGCTTAGCCGCGGCAGGCGCCTTGGCCTTCTCGGCGGACTTCGACTCGTTGCGGATCAGTTCTCGGATCTTCTCGGCCGCTTCGACCTCCACCGAACTCGAGTGAGTCTTCTTTTCCGTGACACCCGTGTCGGGCAACAGTTCCAGAATGGAGGAGGCCTTGACCTCAAGTTCTCGAGCTAGTTCGTTAATCCGAATCGTGGTTTTCTTCGCCAAAACTACCCCTACCCCGTCTATTCCGTCGCTGCTACCGTGTCATCTTGTTGGCCCTCGACTGAGTGTTTTTCATCGTCCACGCCCGGCTCCGGACCGTTGGCCGAAACTCCAGCCGGCTCGGCGGCGCCCTCGGAGGCGTCGTCGCGCTCAGGACGATCTGCTCCCAGGTTAAGATCCATGTTATCAAAGTCTTCGTCGAGTTCTTCGTCGATATCCTCGTCAGCGACTCCCTCGACGGGAAGACCCGGCATGATCGCTGCCGCACCGCTTGCAGCGGACGCCACCGCTGCCTCTTGCTGGACCGGCTCCTCGGTTTCCTCGATCGGGGCTAGCTCGGCGGCCGGCGGCAACTCGGGGGCGGGCTCGCCCTGCTCGAACTGCGAGAAGTAGTTGTTCACCGAGAGGGTGATTTTCTCCACCATCTTGGGTCCGATACCGGGGATCGCCTGGAGCTGCTCCGGCGTCATGTCAGCCAAGCGCTCAACGGTCGAGGCGCCGGCATCGAGGAGCTTGTCGACCAGCTTTTCGGTCAACCCGTACTCGATCAAGACGCTCACCGGCGACCCGGCGCCGACCATCGCAGCCATGGTCGACTCGACCTCCTGCCGCTTCTCTTCTTCGCTCTTGATGTCGATGTGCCAACCCATCAGCTTGGCAGCCAAACGAACGTTCTGGCCCTTCTTGCCGATCGCTAGCGAGAGCTGGGTATCGTCGACGACGACTTCGAGATGCCGCTGCACCGGGTCGAGAATCGTGACGCGGCTAATGTTCGCCGGTCTCAACGCGTGAGTAGCCATCTCGATCGGGTCTTCGGAGTAACCGATGATGTCGATCTTCTCGCCTCGCAACTCGCGGATAATCGACTGTACGCGCATGCCTCGCATACCGACGCAAGCACCGACCGCGTCCACGTCCCGGTCGCTCGAGAGCACAGCGATCTTGGTGCGTTCTCCGGCCTCGCGGCTACACGCGCGGATCTTGACCGTTCCATCGTAGATCTCGGGCACTTCCTGCTCAAAGAGCGTCTTGACCAGCTCTTCGGAGGCCCGTGAGACGATCACCGCGGGTCCGCGGCCTGCCTTCTCGATCGCCTTAATGACGAGGCGGACACGATCACCGGGCGAGAAACTCTCGAGACGCGACTGCTCGCGCCGCGGCAGCCGCGCTTCGGTGCGCCCGATGTCGACGATCAAATCCGGACCCTCGACCCTCTTCACCGTGCAAGGCACAATCTCGCCGATACGGCCCGAAAACTCGTTGAAAATCGTCTCGCGCTCGGCCTCGCGGATCTTTTGAAAGATCACCTGCTTGGCGAGTTGGGCCGAGATACGGCCCAGTCCCTGCGTCTCCTTCTTGAACCGAAGCTCACTGCCCAACTCGGCTTCAGAGTCGCTTCGCCGGGCTTCGGTCATGCTGATCTCGCGGGCAGGGTTG
>JAKZVK010000868.1:0-3163 GCA_047516085.1 Bryobacterales bacterium | reverse complement strand
TCGCGTCGGTGAGGTCCTGCGGGGTCCGATACGTCGAGTCTTCCGGCACCGCCAGGACCCAGCGGACCTTGCGGAAGCTCTGCTTCGAGTAGACCAGATCGGCAATGTCGACCACCGTGGCGCCGGTCGCGGTCCGGTGCTCGGCGATCCAGTCTTGACCAGTCAACCCCGCGTCGAGCGCGCCGTCCGCGACATAGCGGGCCATCTCCTGAGCCCGGATCAAGGTGCACGTGATCTCCGGGTCGTCGATCATCGGGAAGTAGGAGCGTGAGCTTGTGTAGATGTTGAACCCCGCGTGCGCGAACAGATCGATTGTCGAGTCCTGCAGCGAGCCCTTCGGGATACCGAGTCGCAGTGTCGGGTCAGCCATGAGTCAAGTCCTGAGTTGGCGAAGCCCTCAAGCTCCTCCTGCCTCCTGCCTCATGCCTCCTGTCTCTTCGAGCGTCCGATAGAAGCAGGTGCGCTCGCCGGTGTGACACACGTTCCCGTCGCCGTTGCGCGTCACCCGCAACAGCACCGTGTCATCGTCGCAGTCGACGAGGATCTGTTGCACCGCGAGGATGTTGCCCGATGTCTCCCCCTTCATCCAGAGCTTGCCGCGTGTGCGGCTGAAGAAGGTGGCGAAGCCCGACTCCCGGGTTCGGTCGAGCGCCTCCTGGTTCATGAAGCCGACCATCAGGACCTCACGGCTCGAGGCATCCTGCACCACGGCCGGTATCAGCCCATCCAGTTTCGAAAAATCCATGATCTTGTCCCTCGCGATCCGTCTCGTCTCAAAAAAAAAGCCCCGCCGTGATGATCGGCGGGGCCAGGTGCATGCGCTGGATGTGATGTGCAGTCGTGCTACCTCACACGCAGGTCCACTGGCCCGCCGCTGTCGCTGGATGGTGCGTATGATGGTGCCGTTGCCGCAACGTCATGGTAAACCCTACCCTATCCCACCCCTCGCGGACCTGTCAAATACGACGGTCAGGGCGGCTTGTGACCGTCCGGCCGGTCGGCTTGGGTTGAAATATCTGGGCCTGAAACTGACTGAGGCGGCGAAGCCCTCCATGTCGTCGGATCGTCGACGGCGAACTGCCCGCGTGAGGGTCTCGAAATCCTTCGTGTCGACCCTCCCCGGTCCCAGGAGTGCTTCGACGTCGGCCTCGACCGCCGCCTCGACCGTCGCGAGCAACTCCCTGAAGCCCCCTTTTTCGGCCGCGTGATCGAGCGGTTCAGTCAACTGCACCTCGGGCATGGTCGGAGTCCTCCTATCGAAGGAGTCGGCCGATCAGCTCTCGCTCAATACCCCTTAACGGCAAATCCTCATTTTCTTGTCGTGCACCCAATGATAGGGTTGCCGTTGATCCGAGGGGCCAGATGGACTATACTAGGCGACTTTGGAGCGCCATAGCTGGATTCCAACTGGGGGGTTACGTGAAGTTCGAAGTTGGAGACAAGGTCATTTATCCGAACCATGGTCTCGGGGTTGTGCAGTGCATCGAGACCCGCACGATCATGGGGACGACCTGCGGGTTCTACTCGCTACGTATGGCGGACAGTGATACTACCGTGCTCGTCCCGCTCGACAATGTCGACGCGGTCGGGTTGCGTCGTGCGATCAGTGACCGGGAGGTCAAGAAGCTGTTCACGCTCCTCGGGAACGGCAAGATCGACAATCACCAGAACTGGAAGGGGCGTTTCAAGGACAACTCGGACAAGATGCGCACCGGTTCGATCTACGACGTGGTGGACGTGCTCAAGAATCTGACGTTTCTCTCCAAATCGAAGAACCTGTCGTTCCGCGAGAAACGGATGCTCGACCGGGCGAAGTTCCTGGTCGTGTCCGAGATTTCGGAGGTCGTGGGCGACAGCGCCGAGGCCATCGACGAGCGGGTGAACAAGGCGCTCGACCGGTGCTTCGCCAATCGGGACCGGGCCATGGCTCGGGCCAAGGCGGCCAAGGCCAAGCCGAAGACGACCGCCGCGAAGGCGCCGGCCGCTGGGCGGACCCAGGAGGCTCGTGCGTCCTGAAGGTTGATCGGCGTCTCCGTCGAGCCCGATCCGCGAACGCCGGATCGGGCTCTTTTCGTATGCGCCGGACTCTCATTCCGCCATGCGCGTTCCGTGGCCCACCGTCGTCGCCGCCGTGCGGTCCGCCGCCGCCTACCTCATCGTCTCCCTCTACGTGGCGGTGACCGCCCCGGTGGGCATGCTCATCGCCCTGATTGTGCGGCATCCCGGCGTGCTCTACTGGTTCGGTCGTCAGGGCGTGCGGATCGGGCTCGCTACCGTCGGCATCCGCTATCGCGTTGCCGGCGCCGAGCACGTCCGCGGCAGCCGTCCTTCCGTCTATTGCGTCAATCACACCAGCAATCTGGAGCCGCCCATCGTCTACATGGCGCTTCGCGCCGTGCACCCGAAGCTGCGCATTCTGTACAAGGCGGAGCTCCAGAAGCTGCCGCTGCTGCCCGCCGTCTTCGCGAGCGCGGGGTTCGTTCCGATCGACCGGCGCAATCGCGAGCACAGCCGCGCCGCCATCGATACCGCAGCCGCCGCGTTGCGGGCGGGCTTCTCGTTCCTCGTCTTCCCGGAAGGCACCCGGAGTCGGAGCGGAGCGCTGCTGCCGTTCAAGAAGGGCGGATTCGTGATGGCGATCCGGGGAGGCGCCGCCGTCGTGCCGTTGACGATTCTCGGCACCGGCCAGGCGATGCACCGGGGCAGCCCCATCATCCGACCCGTGACCGTCAGCATCCGGATCGGCCCTCCCATCGAGTCCCGGCGGTTCGGTTTCACCCAGCGCGACGAGCTGATCGCGGTCACCCGGTCGGCGATGGAAGGGTTGTTGGCGGCCGGTCCTATCCGTTGACCGCGAAACCGAATCGGCCTCCCGGGGGGCGGATCGGGTGAAGAGCGCGCGCGACCTTAACGGTCGCGTTTGAAGTTTCGCTGGCGCGAAACTTCTACGGCGCAAGCTCCTGGCGCGACCTTACGGTCGCGTTTGAAGTTTCGCTGGCGCGAAACTTCTACGGCGCAAGCTCCTAGGAGTCTGCGCCGTAGAAAAAATAGGACCCAATATAAAGTGGAATGCGGCGCTATTGACCACTACATGTAGTAGCCGATCTTGTCGAAAATCGTCCTACGGCGCAGACTCCTAGCTAGGCGCTTGCGCCGTAGAAGT
>JAKZVK010000867.1:0-3041 GCA_047516085.1 Bryobacterales bacterium | reverse complement strand
CCGATTGTTTTGTTGATTTCGCGCTCGGCGCGTTCGTGGGCCGGTCCGGGGCCGTATCCCTTGAGGCCGTTGTCGGCGGTGATGCGGATGAACATGGCGTCGCGCTTGAGGATGGTGCGCTCGCCGCCGTAGAAGGGCAGTAGCAAAGGCTCGTCCAAGGGACTCGATAGCAGGAAGGCTTCGACCTTCGTGATCTTCACAGAGAATGCTCCTTACTTCGTGCCGGCTGCCGGTTGAGTTGTGGGAGTTTCGGGGCGTACTACGGCGCGGCCGTACTAGCGCAACTCGGGATGCACAGCGGGCTCAGCGCCGCTGCACGGCCAGGACCCGGTCGATGCCCGCCAAATCGGCCCGAACGATGGGTTCGTCCCAGTCGGCCCGGCCCAGAATCTCCTCGACCGCCGATCGGCCATTATATCCAAGTTCAAGCAGCAGCCAGCCGCCGGGGCGCACGATGCGCGCCGCGTCGCGAGCCAGCCGCCGGTAGACGTCGAGGCCGTCTTCGCCGCCGAAGAGCGCTTGCGCGGGCTCGAAGCGCAGCTCGCGTTGAAGCCCCGGCAAATCGGCCAGAGGTACGTACGGCGGGTTGCAGACAACTAAATCGAACATGGCCGGCCGGAAGCAGATGGCCAGGTCGGCTTGGGCGAAGTCCACCTCGGAAGACAGCGCGTGGGCGTTTTGACGGGCAATCTCCAGGGCGTCTCGGGAGATGTCGCAGGCGGTGACGCGCGCCGAGGGCTTGTTGACCTTGACGGAGATGGCAACGCAGCCCGAGCCGGCGCCGATGTCGACGATGCGGTCTCCGTCCGTCGCGCGTGCCAGTGCCTCGTCGACGAGCAGCTCGGTTTCCGGCCGCGGGATCAGGGCGCCCGGCGCCACTTGGAACGGAAGGCCGTAAAACTCCTGTACGCCGGTGAGGTATTGCGTCGGCTCGCCGCCGCAGCGCCGCTGGAGGATTTCCTGAAAACGCTCGGCTGCCCCTGGCTCGACCGGTTGCTCCGGGTGCCCGAAGAGGAACGAGCGCTCGACGCGGAGAACGTGAGCGAGCAGGATCTCCGCGGTGAGCCGGGCTTCGGGAATCGCGGCTTCCTCGAGCGCTTTCCGCGCCGCGCGCAGCGCGTGGGTTATCGAGTTGGTGGCACTCATGACCTTGCGGGTCGCGGAATCTGGCCGATTGACCCCTCAGGATGCACGATCTACAATCGCAAGGGAAGGGTCAGTTTCGTCGCGCCCGATTTCGGGATGGTGTTTGTGAGAAGAGATCGCCCGTTAGCCACGCTGGTCGCCCTGGTCTTCACGGTCCCGTTGCTCGTTCCGTTGGTGCTCTGGGGTGCGAAGGTCACCGAGGAGTACCGCGACATCGAGCGGCAGTTCTGGTCCCTCCAGAAGCGGACGCAGCCCGAGGTCCCCGAACTCGGCGAGGCGGATTCGGCCTGGGTGCGCGGCCCGATCGATGCCTTCGTCCTGGCGAAGTTACGCGATAGCGGGTTGCAGCCCGCGCCCGAGGCGGACCGCGCCACGCTGATCCGCCGGCTGTCGTTCGACCTGTTGGGCCTGCCGGCGGATCCCGGCGATGTCGCCGACTTCCTGAGCGACAAGTCGCCCGACGCCTACGCGCGCCTGGTGGACCGCATGCTCGAAAGCCCGCATTACGGGGAACGCTGGGCGCAGCACTGGCTGGACGTGGTTCGCTTTGCCGAGACGGAAGGCTTCGAGTACGACCGCTCGATGCACGGCTCTTGGCGTTTTCGGGATTACGTCATCCAGGCGTTCAATAGCGACAAGCCCTACGACCGCTTCGTCTTCGAGCAGTTGGCGGGAGACGAGATCGCCCCCGACAACCAGGAAACGCAAATTGCCGCGGGGCTCCATCGCCTCGGCCCGGTTCGCCGCAACGCGGGCAATCAGGAAGTGGCCAGCAGCCGCAACGAAGTGCTCACCGAGCGGACCGATATGGTGGGCGCGGCGTTCCTTGGGCTGACGGTCGGTTGCGCGCGCTGCCACGACCACATGTTCGACCCCATCCGGCAGCGGGATTATTACCGCCTGCAAGCCTTCCTGGCCGGAACACAGGAGCACCAGATCATCCTGGCGTCGCAGGAGGAACAAGACGCCTGGCAGGCCAAGACTGACGCGATCAAGGAAGAGGTCAAGAAGGTCAAGGGAGCGCTCAAAGGCCTCGAGGGTGAGGAGAAGAAGCGCAAGCAGAAAGAAGTCAACGCGAAGGTCAAGGAACTCGAGGCCGGACTTCCCGAGCCTTTGCCGGCGATTGCCTCGGTTCGAAACGATCCGGAGAAACGGACGCCCATTCACGTTTTGCAGCGAGGCGATCACAACACCAAAGGCGAGCAAGTGGGCATGCGATTTCCGGGGGTGTTTCTGCCCGACGGAGCGCCGGAGATCCCCGCCGACGCTACGAATCCCAAGACGAAGTTGGCCAAATGGCTCACTGAGCCGGACCATCCATTGACCGCGCGGGTGATGGCCAACCGCCTGTGGACGTGGCATTTCGGCAACGGCATCGTGAACACGCCGAACGACTTTGGCGTAAACGGCGAACGGCCGAGCCATCCGGAGTTGCTCGACTATCTCGCCAACGAGTTTGTCGAGAGCGGATGGAGCGTGAAGGCGCTGCACCGCAAGATCGTGCTCAGCAGCACCTATCGGCAGTCGTCACACTCGCCGATGGCGCGGCAGGCTACGGCGAAGGACCCCGAGAACCGGCTGCTGTGGCGTTTCAGCCGGCGGCGCCTGGAAGCCGAGGAGATCCGCGACACCATGTTGGCCGTCTCGGGCAAGCTGAACCGAAAGGCGGGTGGCGAGAGCGTGATCGTGCCGGTGGAAGAGGCACTCGTGAAGCTACTCTACAAGCCCTATCAGTGGAAGGTGGCCGAGGACCCCGAAGAGCACCTTCGACGCTCGATCTACCTGATCGCGAAGCGCAACCTGCGGCTGCCGTTCATGGAAGTGTTTGATCAACCGGCGTTGCTGACGACATGCGCCGGGCGACAAGCCAGCACCCATGCCCCCCAGGCCCTCGA
>JAKZVK010000866.1:0-3255 GCA_047516085.1 Bryobacterales bacterium | reverse complement strand
CTCAGGCAGCCCCGCCGGCCCGCCTTGTTGCCGCGGGTGACGGCTTTCCGGGAGGTGACGCCGCCCTGCCAGCGGCGGGTAGTGGCTTGACGGGCCTGTCGCGGATTGTGGGCAGATACAGGGCGACCCTTCTGTTGCTCTCGGTGGCGGGCGCGACCGTCGGGTTGCTTTTTGCACTTGCTCAGACGCCGGTCTATCGAGCAACCACGTCACTGGAGGTACAGGGTCTCAACGAAGCCTTTCTGAACATGGCGGCCGTCAGCCCGATTCGTGGTGGCGGTGGTGCGCCGTCGCCGTGGGAAATTACTACGGAGGCTGTGATTCTGGAGAGCCAGGGACTAATTGACCGGACGCTGGCCCGCTTGCAGTTCCAGCCCGCGCTGGAACACACTTCGCCCTTGGCACGCTGGAAGCGAGATCTGGGTTTAGCCGACGGGCCGGCTGCCGCGCCACGTGACACGGCTCTGTCCCTGGCGGCCATCAGCCTCGCGGTGCGAGCGCCCGGCGAGACGCGCATCCTCGAGTTGGCAACGGACTCGAGCGATCCCGACATCGCGGCCGATTTTCTGAACAGCCTCGCCGACCTGTACATAGAGGAAAACCTCGCCGCCCGCTGGGAAACGACGAGGCGAACCGAAGAGTGGCTCGACCGTCAGCTCGCTGAGCTCCGTGAGCGGCTACAGACATCCGAGGAAAGCCTGCAAGGGTATGCACGCGCCAGCGGGTTGATGTTCGTTTCGGCGCAGGAGAGCGTGTCGGAGGAACGGCTTCGGCAGTTGCAGCGGGAGCTGTCCCACGTTAGCGGCGAGCGCATCGCCAAGCAGTCGGCCTTCGAGATGACCGCGGGCGCAGAGGCCGAATCGCTACGCGCCGTTCTCGACGCGGGGCCGTTGCGGCAGTACCAAGTTAGCCTCACGGACTTGAAACGGCAGCACGCGGAACTGAATTCGACCTTCACGCCCGCCCACCATCAAGTCAAACGTCTCGCCGCGCAGATCGACGAGATGGAGGCGGCCATCAAGCACGAACGCGGTGCCGTCATCGAGAGAATTCGCAACGACTACGAGGCGGCCCTGCGCCGGGAAACGTTGCTCGCCGATGACTACGCCCGGCAGTCGCAGCTCGTCTCCGAGCATGCCGTGAAATCGATCCACTACAACCTTCTTAAGCGCGAAGTCGAGACCAACCGCGAGCTGTACGACGGCCTTCTTAAGAAGGTCAAGGAGACGGGAGTCGCCTCGGCGCTGAGCGCCAGTGCCGTTCGCATCGTGGACCGCGCACGTCCAGCCGTGGAGCCGTACAAGCCGAATCATGTGCTCCTCACGATGATGGGGCTGTTTGCCGGGCTGTTCGCCGGTGTTGCGATGGCCTGGGTGCGCGAGGCGACCGACAATACGATCCGGGTGCCGGGGGACGCCCTTGGCTGCCTTCGCACACCTGAACTCGGCGCGATCCCCTGCGTTGGGCCGATCCCGTGGCTTGGTTCCCCACAGCGGCCCATGCGCCTTCGTATTCGCTACGCCAGAGGCCGCGGCGGTAGTCTGCGTCCTCGGCGCTTGGCCGCGCCAGACGCACCGCACCCTGACAACCTCCTGCCGGAACGGTCTGTCGAGCAGGCCGGAAACCAGATCTTGAAGGAGAGCTTTCGGGCCACCCTGACCTCTCTTCTCTTTGCGAGTCGATGGTTCGAGCCTTGTCCCGTGCTGGTTGTGACAAGTCCGTCGCCTGACGAGGGTAAGACTACGGTCACCTGTAACCTGGCGATCTCACTGGCGCAGGTCCAGCGTAGGGTCTTGCTCGTCGACGGGGACCTACACCGTCCCCGCCTCCACAACGTATTCGGTGTCGACGACTCATTGGGATTGAGCAGCCTCCTCCGCGACGCGCGCGAGATTGATCGCTCACCCGTTGACGCGGTGATTCATCCAGCAGTTCGTGCCACTCGCGTCCCAGGACTGTACGTTCTACCGAGCGGGCCCGCGAGCGAGCAAGCGTCGAGCCTCCTCCACGGCCCACGGGTCTCCCAACTACTCTCAGCGCTTCGACGGGAATTCGACGTGATCTTGATCGACACGCCCCCGATCATGCAGATCGCCGATGCCCGAATCATCGGCCGCCACGCGGACGGCGTGATCCTCGTTCTGCGTGCGGGCTCGACCACGCGTGAGGCGGCGCGTGCGGCCGAGGACCGTCTAACCGCAGACGGCAGCCGCGTCCTCGGCACGGTGCTCAACCGTTGGGTCGTCTCCGGCCAACACGACTACTACTACGCCCCCGATCCCCGCGCGACATTCGTGCCGGAGTCTCAGCATGCGCGGGCGGCCGCAACCGGCGCATGAACGTGCCGGCCCATCACCCCGTAACTGGTCACACTCCACGGCTTGGCACACCCGGTAACTTGTCACACCCGACTCGAGCGAAATCATATCTCCTGGCTCTAGTGAGCGTCCAACTAAACCGCATCGCGGGAGTGATCGTTGGATTCTGGCTGACCCCGTTTGTCTTGGGCTTTCTCGATCCGTCAGAGTACGGCTTGTACGCCTTGGCGATCGGTGTCGCCTCGTGGCTAGGCGTCTGCGACCTCGGGCTGTCGGCGGGACTTCAGGTCGAGCTGTCGCGCCAGTGGCAAACGAGAGATCGCTTCCCTTTGGTGCGATACGCGAGTTCCGCGTTCCATGGCCAGCTTGTACTCGCCTGCTTGATCGTGGGGCTCGCGGCGGGGGTCAGCGGCATCGTTCCACGCTTGCTCGAAGTGCCGGTGGCGCACATCGCGAATGCACAAACCCTGATCGTTGTGCTTGGCGCCAGTACAGCGGTGGTTGTTGCTTCGGGAACGTTCGGCGCCGTGTTGACGGCCTATCGACGGGCCCACGTCGACAACATCATCCAGTTCGCCGTTGCAATGGTCCGGGTGGGACTTACCGTTTCGTTCCTGGTGTCCGGATATGGGCTGCTCTCGCTTGCTTGGGCGCACTTGGCCGGTTCAGTCGTTGGAGTGTTGCTGGCGTTCGTCGGAAGCCGCGCCGGCATATCGGGTTTCCGGCTGAGCCCGCGGCACGTGTCCTGGCCGGCGGTCCGCGAACTGTCCGAGCTGGGATTCTGCTTCAGCGTGGGCGGGCTTGGAGGCTTGTTCATTCTGGCCACCGACCGCGCCTTCGCGGCAAAGCTCGTATCGCTCGAAGCCGTCGCGGTTCTTTACCTGACCAGCCGCCTTTATACCCTAGTGTAGTGCGTCAAGCAGATTGCACCTTATGC
>JAKZVK010000865.1:0-5792 GCA_047516085.1 Bryobacterales bacterium | reverse complement strand
ATGTCTGCGGCGGCGCTGGCGTCGCCGGCCAGAGGGGTGTTAGCGTCGTGGATTCGCCAGGTCGGCTTCCACTGGTTGGAGCGTGCGTACTCACGAGACGAGGAGTTTGAGGCGGACGAACTGGGCCTCCGGCTCATGCGTGCGGCCAGCTTCGACCCCGCGGGGGCCGTCCGCGTCCTTCAACGCCTCGGCGAACTCGATCGGAGTCCTGACCCTCTCGGCCTGGGCCCCTATCTCTCGACTCATCCCCCGGTCGAGGACCGTATCCTTCGACTCCGTCGCGTGGCCGATTAACGTCCTCAAAGCAGATCGGGCATCGGCACTCGTGGCGTCCTCGTGCCGGCCAGCTCTGGCACGCCAGGGTGAGAATCCCTCCCCAATACGTCGCATCCGAGGACCGAACTCGGCCGGGCAAGGGCTACCCTCCGGGCGAGACGGAACCCCTGCGGGCCCTCGGGGGCTCTCCCAGGAGATTTTGCCCTCAAGCCACTCGACCACACCGGCTGCCAGTTGCCCCACACTGCGAAGGCGTTGGGACTTTGCGAGCTGGTGTTCTAGTTCTCTGCGCTCGCGCTCCACCTGCTTGCGCTCGGTGATATCGCGCACGGCGGCGAGGATCGCCGGGCTCCCCTCGAAGTCAATCCGTCGCCCGAGCACCTCGACAGGCACCGTTGAACCATCGATTGTGACACCAAGATACTCTGTGGGTGCCAGCGTCCCATTGCCACTTAAATCGTCCGCCATTTGCTGACGCAACTGCTCACGTTGCGCCGCGACAACGAAATCTTCCGGCGAGCGCCCGACCAGCGCCTCCGCCGACGGGAATCCGGCCAACTGCCACAGTGCCCGATTCGCATAAACGATCCGTCCATCAACGACCAGTACAACACCGTCGAAGTGGGACTCGAGCAGTGTGCGAGCCCGAGCTTCGCTCTCGCGCAGTCTCTCCTCGGCGTGCAGCCGCTCAAGTTCCGACCCAGCTCGCGCGGCAAAGACTCGTAGGATCCAGTCCTCTTGGGCCTCGGCCTGCATGGGCTCGGTGTCTAGCGCGCCGAGATGTCCTACGACGTCACCTCTGGCATTGTGGATCGCCCGTTACTTTGACATCGACCCGGTCTTCGTGCGCGTCGCCTGGGTCGTGCTCACGATCGTCCCGGGCGCGATCTTCTTGGGAGTGCTCGCGTACCTGTTTGCCTGGTTGATCATCCCCGAAGCGGAGCTCGGGTCGGAATCGACGACGACCGGTGCGGCGGCAGATGGCTCTTGGCGTAGTCGACGACTGCACCGATCGGCGACCGATGCCAAGATCGCCGGCGTCTGTGGGGGGATCGCCGAGTACTTCAGCGTGGATCCGACCGCGATCCGAGTACTGTGGGTAGTGCTGTCGATCTTTCCCGGCGCGATTATCTGCGGTGTGATCGCTTATCTCGGGGCGTGGTTCATCATGCCCACGGGTCCAGCCCTCGTCACGACACCCCCAGCGCCGACAACGGCCCCGACACCCGAGTAGCGCAGCCGCGACTAATCCCAGAGACCAGTTGAGTCGGAATCGCTAGCCGTCGGAGAGCAGGTCTGGTCACAGTCATCACGAGCAGATGACCACGGCCCCGGTTGAGTGCCGGTTGTTCGTTCTCGAGATCGACAGCGGCCCGGTCGACAGGGCGGGTCTGAGCGCGAAGTGGTTGGGAGAGGCGACGCAGTAGGCAGGCTCGTGGGAGATGGCGGTTTTTGAGACAGACAGCGGCTCACTCTGGGCAGGAGACGGACTGGACGACTTGGGTGCGACCGGCCGTAGCACGTCTTGTATAGAGGGCCGACACGGTGGATGCCACACGCGATAGACTGTAATTCGCTCGGGAGGATTCGCATGGGGAAAGCATTGTGCGTCGGATTGCCGCCGCGTGTTCTAACGGTTGTCGGCTTGGTGCTCGTCGTGGCACTGCTCGCTGCCCCGCCTGTCAATGGCCAATCCCAGACAGCCGCAGACACCCTTCAACCCTGGCACTCGGTGATGTATCGCTCGGTCCTCTGGGCCGAAGTGTCGCCTAACGGCCGACAGATCGCCTTTCTCCGCTCTAGCCCTAGACGTCCGCTCGCCGACGACAGCGGTCGGGCATGGGTCGAGCTGTACGTGCTCGACGCCGACGGACGCGAAGTGCCCTTTGTCACCGGCGAGGTTACTGTCGCTCGGCCCACCTGGATGGGCGACGACGAACTGGCGTTCGTGGCGCGGCGTGACGGCGATGAACGCCGGGGTATCTATCGAATCTCCACAGCGGGGGGCGAAGCACGCAAGCTCTTCGAATACGAGACCAACGTCGTCTCATTTGATGTGAGTCCGGACGGGCGTTGGCTCGCGTTTCTGGCTGCAGACAAGCAGAGCGCCGATAGAGTGAAGCTCGAGAACCAGGGCTTCAATCAGGAGATTTTCGAAGAGGAGCTGCTGTTTACGCGGCTGCGCGTCGCCGATCTGGAGTCCGGCGAAGGGCCCGGCGATCGGGAAGTGAAGACGCTCGAGGTCGACGGATCGCTGCGGTCGCTGCGCTTCTCTCCGGATGGGCAACGCCTCCTCGTTGGGGTTACGCCGACGCCGCTCGTCGACGACGCGTTCGTTGCGCAGCAGTTGCAGGTGCTGGATCTCGACGGCAGGGTGACGGCAAGAATCGAGCAACAAGGCAAGCTCGGCCGCGCCGACTGGAGCCCGGACGGTCGTCACATCGCGTTGGTCTCGTCGGCCGACCGCAACGACCCGGCCCAGGGGCGCTTGATGCTCGTGGAGGCCGACGGTGGCGCGCCGCGCGATCTGCTGCCCGGCCTCGAAGGCCACGTCGCGACGTTCGACTGGCAGGATGCAAACACGCTCGCTTACGTCGCTGACATCGGAACCGAATCGGAGGTGGGTGTAATCTCGGTCGACGGCGCTGACCGGCGGACGCTGCTACCGGCCGGGAACCTTGTGGTCACGAGCATCGATGTCGGCCGGCGGGGAGCAATGGCGCTCGTCGCGCAGACGCCGCGACACCCCAATGAGCTGTATACGCTGACCGAGAACGTCAGCGCCACGCGCCGGACCACCAGCAACGAGTGGCTGGCGGCTCTGCGTTTCGCAACCCAGGAGGTCATCAGGTTCGAGGCTCGTGACGGCCTTGAGCTCGAAGGCATCTTGATCTATCCGCTGGACTACCAACAGGGCCAACGCTATCCACTGGTGCTCGTGGTCCATGGTGGACCTGAGGCCCACGACCACAACGGATGGCTTACGAGCTACAGCGCGCCCGGCCAGGTCGCGGCGGCCCGCGGTTTCGCGGTGTTTTACCCCAACTACCGGGGCAGTACCGGCCGCGGCGTCGAGTTCTCGAAGACCAGTCAAGCCGCTGCTGCAGGCCCAGAGTTCGACGATCTCGTTGACGGCGTCGATCATCTGATCGAGATGGGGCTGGTCGACAGGGAGAAGGTTGGCATCACCGGCGGCTCGTATGGCGGCTACGCTTCGGCATGGGGCACCACCTACTATTCCGATCGCTTTGCGGCCGCGATCCCGTTCGTGGGCATCAGCGACGCGATCTCGAAGATGGGAACCACCGATATTCCCTACGAGATGTACGACGTCCATCACCGCAAGTGGTTGTGGGAGGACTGGGACTATTTCGCCAAGGCGAGCCCGATCTACTACGTCACACGCAACCGGACACCGACACTGATCCTGCATGGCAAGGAGGATCCGCGCGTGCACCCCAGCCAGTCGCTGGAGCTCTATCGCCAGCTCAAGCTGGTCGGGCAGGCGCCAGTCCGTCTCGTGTTCTATCCCGGCGAAGGGCACGGCAATGCCAGGTCGGCGGCGCGGCTAGACTACGCGCTGCGTACGTTGCGCTGGATGGAGCACTACCTGAAGGGCGTCGGCGGCGACCCGCCGGATCCAAACCTTGACTATGCCGGATTTCTACCGTGGGCCGACGAGGCAGGCGACGAGGCGCGGACTGAGTCGGAGACGACGGTGTCAGCGTTGAGGTAGGCGGAGGGTGATCCAGTTCCATTTGATCGGTTCCCGCCGCTTCGATTAGTCCGTCCGAGTCACTCAGGTACTCACCCCAGTGGAAGTCGGCTCCCGACTCGGCCCCCATTCCGTCACCGGCAAGATCGGCGAAGGCGGCATGGGGGAGGTCTACCGCGCCCGTGACACGACCCTCGACCGGGACGTGGCGATCAAGGTACTGCCCCAGGCGTTCACCGACGATCCTGATCGGCTGGCACAATTCGAGCGGCTGTAGGCCCTGACCTATCAACGGTCCCATCCAACTACGAGGTGAACGATGCAGAAGCGGGAGATCAACCCGACAGAATGGCTCCAGGCGTTCAACATCAACCATGCTATCGAGGTCACGGGCGGGGAACGCGTGCTCTATCTGTCTGGGCAAACTGCCAACGCCGCCGATGGTACGGCGCACCCAGGCGATCTCGTCGCCCAGTTCCGTCTGGCCTGGTCGAACTTGAAGGACGCGCTCGCGGCTGCCGGGATGGACCCGACCAACATCGTGCGGTTGAACATGTATACGACTGACGTCGACGGCTTCATGGCGGCGGCCGGAGAGCTCGTGCCCATCTTCGCGCAGGACGGTTGTAAGCCCGTCAGCACGCTCCTCGGCGTCACCAGGAGTGATCACCTCGCTGAGATCAGGCAAGGTCGAAGCGATCAAGATTCATCACCTTGTCCCACGCAGCCACAAAGTCACGCACAAACGCCTGCTGCGAGTCGTCACATGCATAGACTTCCGCGATGGCTCTGAGCTGGGAGATCGAACCGAAGACGAGGTCGACGGCGGTGCCGGTCCACTTGGGCTCACCCGTCCCGTGATCGCGTCCCTCGAACAGGTGCTCGGATGTGGAGGACGCCTGCCACTTAGTGTTCATGTCGAGCAGGTTTACAAAGAAATCATTGGTCAACATCTCAGGCCGCTTGGTGAAGACGCCGAGTTCGGACTGCCCGACGTTTGCATTAAGGACGCGCAGGCCACCGACGAGCACCGTCATCTCAGGAGCGGTCAGCGTCAGCATGTGCGCCCGATCCACCAGCAGCTCCTCCGCCGATCTACCGTGTCCGTTTCCAAGGTAGTTGCGAAACCCGTCTGCGGTCGGTTCGAGCACGGCAAATGAGTCCACGTCGGTTTGCTCCTGCAACGCGTCCGTGCGCCCCGGCGAGAAGGGAACCTGCACGTCGTGCCCAGCCTTCTTCGCAGCTTCCTCGACGGCTGCGCACCCGCCCAGAACGACCACGTCAGCGAGCGAGACCACCTTCCCGTCGGACTGCGAGCTCTTGAAGTCCTTTTGAATCTCATCCAGGGTCTGCAGCACTTTCCCGAGTTCGGCGGGCTGGTTGACTTCCCAATCCTTCTGCGGCGCGAGGCGAATGCGCGCCCCGTTCGCCCCACCGCGTTTGTCGGTGCCGCGGAACGTGGCGGCCGACGCCCAGGCGGTCGAGACCAGTTGGGAAATGGACAGTCCCGATGCGAGGATCTTGGCCCTGAGGGCAGCAATGTGTTGCTCCGCAATCAATTCATGAGTGACGTCGGGGACGGGGTCTTGCCACAACTGCGGCTCCGTAGGAACCAACGGGCCGAGACACCGGGTGCGGGGGCCCATGTCGCGGTGCGTCAGCTTGTACCACGCCTTGGCGAAGGCGTCTGCAAACTCCTCCGGGTTCTCGTGGAAGCGCTTCGAAATCGGCGCATAGATCGGGTCCACCTTCAGCGAAAGGTCCGTCGTGAGCATCATCGGGGCGTGACGCTTATCGGGGT
>JAKZVK010000864.1:0-5350 GCA_047516085.1 Bryobacterales bacterium | reverse complement strand
GCATAGCGGGTGGCCACGTAGTCGTTGAGGATCCCGATGAATTCGCGAACGATGCCGTTGCCCTTGAGCGTGGTCACCAACCGTCCATCGACGTAGACCGGCGCCTTGGGCTCTTCGAAGGTACCGGGCAGAGAAATGCCGATGTCGGAGTGCTTCGACTCGCCCGGCCCGTTGACCACGCATCCCATCACAGCGACCTTCAACTCTTCGATGCCGGGATGCTCCGTCTTCCAGACCGGCATCTGCTCGCGCAGATAGGTTTCGATCTCTTCCGCCATTTCTTGGAAGAAGGTGCTGGTCGTGCGTCCGCAGCCGGGGCAGGCGGTGACCTGCGGCGTGAAGGCGCGCAGATCGAGCGACTGGAGGATTTGCTGGCAGATGAGAACCTCTTCGGTGCGGTCGCCGTTCGGCTGCGGGGTGAGGGACACACGAATGGTGTCGCCGATGCCCTCCTGGAGGAGGATCGACAACCCGGCGGCCGACGATACGATGGCCTTGCTGCCCATCCCGGCCTCGGTCAGGCCGAGGTGGAGCGGGTAATCGCAGCGGGCGGCGAGGTCGCGGTAGACGGCGACCAGGTCTTGTACATTCGATACCTTGGCGCTAAGGATGATGCGGTCGTGCGGCAGGCCGTAGCGCTCGGCCGCTTCGGCGGAGTTCAGCGCGCTCACCACGATCGCTTCGCGGGTGACCTCGGCGGCCTCCTTGGGTTGGGGCCGGGCGGAGTTCTCGTCCATCAATTGCGTCAGCAGCGCTTGGTCGAGCGAGCCCCAGTTGACCCCGATCCGCACCGGCTTGCGGTGCTCGATGGCCACTTCGATCATGGTTAGGAAGTTGTCGTCGTGTTTCTTGCCGATGTTAACGTTGCCGGGATTGATGCGGTACTTCGCCAGCCGACGGGCGCACTCGGGGTACTTCGTCAGCAGGAGGTGCCCGTTGTAGTGGAAGTCGCCGATGATCGGCACGGTGACGCCGAACTGGCCGAGGGTCTCGACGATGCGCGGCACGGCCTCGGCGGCGGCATCGTTGTTGACGGTGACCCGGACCCACTCCGAGCCTGCCCGCGCGAGATCCATCACCTGGTTGACCGTCGCGGCGGTATCGGCAGTGTCGGTGTTGGTCATCGACTGGACCACGATCGGGTGGCCCGAGCCGACCTTAATGCCGCCGACGTCGCAAATAGCGGTTTTTCTGTGGAGAACGGGCATGTGGGTCGTCGAAGCGGCGAGAAACTGATTCTATCAGAGGCCCGGCCGGCCAGAAGATGGACGCGAGGCCGTTCTTTGTTGGGCGCCGCCGGCTACGCTGTCACGCACGCCTCGAGCGAAAATACCGAGGGCAACTGGGCGTGCAGCAATTCCCAGTGGTCGCCACTGTCGGGCGAGAAGAAGATCTCCCCGCCCGAGGTGCCGACATAGATGCCTGCGTCCTCACAAGAGTCGGTCGTCGTGGCGTCGCGGAACACGTGGACGTAGGCGTGCTTCCCTGGCAAGCCGCGCGTCAGCTTGCGCCAGCTTTTGCCTCCGTTGCGCGAGCGATACACGGCGAAGCAGGCGTTCGGCACATAGCGCTGCTCGGGGCCGATCTCCGGAACGACGTAGATCGTTTGAGGCGCATGCGGATGGACGGCGATCGGGAAGCCAAATCGCGACGGGACACCCTTGGAGATGTCGGTCCAGTTCTCGGCGGAATCGTCGCTGCGGTAGACGCCGCAGTGGTTTTGCTGAAACAGCGTCCCGGGCAGGTCAGGGTGTACAACCATCTTGTGAACACACTGGCCGACCTCGGGGTACTTGTCGGGCTGGAAGTCGGCCACCACGCCGCGGTTCATCGGGTGCCATGACTTGCCGTCGTTGTCGCTGCGGAAGCAGCCCGCTGCCGAGATGGCGGCGTAGATGCGGTCTTGCTGCGCGGGATCGGGGAGGATCGTGTGCACCATGAGCCCGCCGCCGCCCGGCTGCCAGATCTTGCGGCTTCGGTGGCGCGTCAAGCCCTCGACTTCGTACCAGTTCTTCCCCCCGTCGTCGCTGCGAAACAGCCCGGCCGGATCGACGCCACACCACAGGGTCTTCGGGCGCGAGTCGCGGTCGGCCGCCACGTGCCAGATACGCCCGATCGACAGGCCGCGCTTTGGGGCAAAGCCTAGGCCTGCGCTCGACTTCCGCCAGGTCTTGCCGTGATTCGAGCTGACCTGCAGATTGTGGCCCCAAACGATGTGATTGAGCGCCGCCCAGACCTTCCCAGTGCGCAGATCCGGAACTAGGTGATTGACTTCCCAACCGGCAAAGAAGGGGCCATCGATTCGCCAGCGCTTGCGCTGCCGATTGCTACGGAAGAGAAACCCGCCCTTGCGGGTTCCGACATAGAGATGAACTTCCGTCTTGCGACCCGAACGCTTGCCGGCAGACATCGTCTTCTCCCCTGGGAAGAGTCCCGTAGGGTGCGATCATAGCGCACGGCGGTTGGTGCGAATGTAACGACGCTTACCGGCGGGCGTGAGGGGCAGGGTGGGTACACGGCGGACCTCGACGGTCATCTCCGCGGGAAAGATCCGCCGGCACGTATCACCGACCGCCTCGGCGGTCTGTTGTTCCGATCCGGCCCGACACTCAAACTCGATCACGACACGGGTGGGGCTCTCTTGGACCACCTGAAAGCACCGCATGACGGGTGCCGCAGCGAGGTTCTCAACCACAACATAAGGGCTCAGTAAACTCTCATCCGGCAGATCGAGATAGTCCAACGTTCTGCCCCGAATACCCCCCAACGTTCCGAAGTGCAAGCGGCAGGGAAGGGTTGCGGCTGGCTGGCGCACGATGTCCGCTAGGCGGTAGCGAAGAAACGGCATCGAGTAGGAGTGCAGCGGTGACGACGACCTCACCCTCCTCGCCTGGCGACTCCGGTTCACGGCCGTCGAACCGGCCGTCGAACTCCCCGTCGCGGCAGGGGAGTTTTTGCAAGGCTCTGCTAGAGTAGTAGGAAGTCAGGACTCCCCGGGCGCATGGCGAGCATTGGACGCTACGAGATCATCAGCGAACTCGGCCGGGGCGCGATGGGCATTGTCTACAAGGCCCATGACCCCCGCATCGGGCGCGATGTTGCGATCAAGATCATCCGGCTGGCCGATCAGGCCGCGCCGGACGAGACACAGGCACTAAAGGACCGGCTCTTCCGCGAAGCGCAGTCGGCCGGGCGACTGTCTCACCCCGGCATCGTTACCATCTACGACATCGACGAAGAGGGCGGCCTCGCCTACATTTCGATGGAGTTCGTCGAGGGCCGGACCCTCGAAGCGATGATGGAGGAAGGCCAAGTTCTGAACGCTGCCTTCCTGGCCGGGTTTCTCGAGCAGACCGCTGCTGCTCTCGACTATGCACATGGGCGCGAGATCGTTCACCGTGACATCAAGCCCGCCAACATGATGATTACCCCACAGGGCGGGGTCAAGGTCACTGATTTCGGCATCGCGCGCATTGCCTCGTCGAAGCTGACCCAGACCGGCACCGTTATGGGGACGCCGAGCTACATGTCGCCCGAGCAGGTACGGGGAGACCCCGTCGATGGCCGCTCGGACCAATTTTCTCTGGCCGTGATGGCCTACGAGTTACTGACGGGCAAGAAGCCGTTCCCCGGCGACAACCTGACGGCGGTGATCTTCAAGATCGTTTCCGACGATCCCGTGCCCCTGCGGGAGGTCAACGACAAGGTCCCCGAGGCGCTTGAGGAGGTCGTGCTGCGGGCGCTCCACAAGGCGCCCGAGGATCGCTTCGATTCCTGCAAGGCGTTCGCGGACGCGTTCATGGCACCGTGCGAAGGGTGGGCCGAGGCATCGGGCGCGGTATCGATGACCGTGAAAGCGCCGAGGCCTCTTACGTTGCCACCCGAAGCGCCGGACCTGGGCGAGACCGCGCCGGTGACGGCGGTGAAGCCGGCTCCGGAAGCGACCGAACTCGAGCGAACCGCACCCGTTGCCGCGGCCCCGAAAGCACCGCTGCCCCCTCTGACGTCGCACACGATGGCCGCTCAGCCGGCTGTCGCGAAGGAGGAAGCACCCGGGGTCGCAGCCGAGCCCGCGCGCCGGCGGCGCTCGTGGCTTTGGTTGGCGGTACCGGCGGCGGTACTGCTCGGTCTCAGTGCGGGGATGGTGGCGAAGAACCCTTGGCTCCTCGATGATCCGTTGGGCCTGGCCAATCTGGTGGTCTTCGACCTGACGGGCTCGGGGCAGTCCCAACCCGAAGGCGCGCCCGCGTTGTTCTCGGTGCCGCCACCGCCGGCGAATCTCCCCAGCATCACCCAAGCCGGCGGGAGTGCGGCCGATTCGGGTGCCACGGACACGGCTTCGACTGTGGCAACGTCCGGCAGTGAAGGCGCTGAATCAGGGAGCGTTGTACCCGCAGAACTCGTGGAGACCGCCCCTCCGGCACCGGTCGCCCCCGCTCCGCGGCATCGGGCTCCACCGGTGCAGGTGACGTTCTCCAGCCAACCCGCGAACGCCCTCATTATCGTGGACCGGGATTCAGACTTGGCGTGCACCTCCCCGTGTTCGCTCGATCTGCGGCCGGGGCCCCACTCGGCGTTGGCTAGTGCGGCGGGCTTTCGTCCCTATCAAAAGTCATTCGAAGTGGGTTCGGACCCTCTGCCGCTGAGTCTCGAGTTAGTTGCCATCACCGGCACCGCTCTGATCAGCAGCCGTCCGGACGGGGCGGACGTATTCGTCGACGGGGAAAAAAGAGATGAAAAAACGAACGCGCAGCTGCAGCTTTCTCCCGGGTACCACTTGATTCGCGTCGAGAAAGCAGGCGCCGGTTCCGCTGAGCAAAGGGTGCTGATCGAAGCAGACCAACTCCTACTCATCCCGTTTACTTTGCGGCCCTGAGATCCCGTGCGGGGCACGATGGCGGTCAAGGCAACGCCGCCCGGCGACGCCATCGTACTGAACGGCCGCGACCGATGCGACGCCCACCGAACTCGAATTACCGCCAGGGGGTCTACGGCCTTCGCTTGTCGTTGACCGGCTACCAGAGCGTTGATCGCGAGGTGACCAGCTCCCCTCAGAAATCGCAGGCTGTAGAGGTCACGCTGCAACGCGGGAGCTGACCAACCCGCGAATCCTTCGAGCCCGTCTTTCCTCGGATCTTACGGCCTCTCCGTCGGCGGCTTGTCGCCCGGGCCCGGCAAAGCAGTCTTGCGAACTCCTTCAACCTCCCCGGCCAGTAAATCGTCGAGGCTGCCGTAGGGGTAGATCACCGGGGCGTCATTCTGCATTAGCCCGCCGGTATCGGCCGTCGGCCCGTAGTTGCTGTGCAGGTCACGGCCGAGCATGCGCAACAGGGCCATCTGTTGGCCGCGA